>CASBQB010000298.1 GCA_949127655.1 Chroococcales cyanobacterium PMM_0086
CCAAAATTAATCACATAACGATGATGACCATGAGTCGGACTAGAATTCACCTCCTCACCCCCAATATAAGGAAAAATACACTCCTTATTGCGAGGCTCTTTTTCAATCAATCTCTCCATTTCCTCCAAAGAAGTAGCAGCAGGATTACTATCATCAAAAGTAAAACCCATACCTAAAACAATGCTACCTATAAAACTCTTATTACTATTAGCTATCAAACGCTTAGGATCATCATTTCCCCCCGCATGAAACAAGAAAGCAGAAATCGAAGGAACCTCCTGATTATCTAAAACCCTAACCCCCTCATACTTACCCTTATAAATATTAACCGTACTTACCACAACCGCCGCCATTCCAGGCCACTTAAAACGCTTTGAAGCCTGATAAATAGTGCCCCCATTATTACTAATATATCTTAAACCTGTACTTCTAGTATCCCCCTGAGAAATAGTATTAGTAGCAATCAGTCCCAATGCCCCATTATTTCTTAACAAATTAAAAGCACGGCGAAAGAAAAAAGCCACTAAATCAGCATTACCGTGAGACTCAGGATAGATTTCCTTTAACCAATCCGTATAACCCTCAGCATGAGAATTAATCAGAGTATTCTTACCCATAAAAGGAGGATTACCCACAATAGCATCAAAACCCTTATTAACCCTCTCAAAAACCTCAGGAAACTCAATTTCCCAATGAAAAGGAGAGAGAGTTAATTGTGTGTCCTCACCCCCTAACCCCTCTCCCACAGGTCCCTCACCCCCTAACCCCTCTCCCACAGGGAGAAGGGGGACAGAAGAAGAAGAAACTAAATCAGGTTTAAGAAGAGATATATTAGATTCTAAATGCAATAAAAACACCTTCAACTTATCCTCACGACCCTTCTTATTATCAGCACTAAAAAAAGCAGTAACCACCAAATCACCACGTAACTTAGATTGAATTAACGCCCTTTCTGCCTGCTCATTTAACACCCTTTTCTGCTCATATTCAGCATCATTTAACGAGTGAATCTCATTTCTTTTCGAGGTAGCCAAATCCAATCCAGCCTCTAAAGACTGAGCAAAAATCCCCCCTAACTCCTTACCCTTTTTTTGAGGTATCCAATTAAAATCACCTATCTCAGACTTCATCAACCCCACCAAAGAATCACCACACTTTAAAGCATGGTCAACAAAAGTAAAAGGATAATCCCTCGCCAAAGTAACCAACCATAAAGACAACTTAGCCAAATTAACAGCCAAGAGATTCTTATCAACACCATAGATACATCTTTGAGCAACTAAACGCCTAGCATAGAGTAAAACATCCTCTTTTGGTGGTAGATCCGGTAAGCTATTATGCACATCCCAAGCAACAACCAACCTCTGGGCCAATTGACGACAAACCTCAACCAAAAAAGCCCCAGAACCCATCGCTAAATCACCTACCTTTAGACCTAAAATCTGTTCAGCAGTCGGAAACTCACCCAACCCCGCCAAAACAGGACCTAAAGTAGTTTCCACAATCGGTTTAGTTAACTTCCTGGGAGTATAATGAGAACCAGACCTTCTGCGCTCCTCACCAGGTTGCAAAAACAACCCCCCAACCGGGACAATATTTTCTGTTCTAGAAGAAACCTTACGCCCCAAAGCCGCCAAGAACTCCAGTACCGTCTTAGCCTCCTTAACCCCAGCACACTCCTTACCAGATAACTTACACTCAGCCTCCTCAAGCAGACTTTTAATCCGTTCTGTTGGTTTTTGGGCTAAAATCTGCTCAATATTAACCACTATATCCTTAGGACGTATAGCAATAGATTCACCTTCTGCCACCATCACCTCAAAACCCATAATAGCCTCATAGACCGAACCTATCTGTTCTACATCTAAAGTACGATAAGAAAGTTTTTCACCATCCAAAATCAGCAGATTTTCCAAAATAAAATAGACAGTCTCATCAGATATACGAGGTACATCCATAGAATGATTATTCTGAGCACGAGATCTCCCCTCCAAAAAAGGAAAGAACTCAGGGTCAAAAAGCTGTCCCCGTCTAGCAGGTAGATAATTTGGCGTATGACCCGCACCCTTATAGACCACCCGAAAGAGACTTAATAGCCATGTCCAAGCACCATAACGGTTATCCATCGTATCAGGGTAATTGCTAGCATCCTCACTTAAACGCGCATAGAGACCCGAAACAGCATAGTTTTGTTGATATACTGCATCATCTGGCATTAGTCCCTCATCTTCTGCATAAAGGAGGAAAACCAGCCGCATTAAAGTAGTAATCAGACCCTCATAAACGTGTTCAGGCTCCTCTTTGACCAGCTTTCTAAGTAGGGTACCATGGGCTAGATCATCGGCTGCCTGAAAGCCTCCAAGCAGTGACCAGAGGGCATCTAGCACCTGCGCCGCTAACTTAGTAGAGACTTCTGCTTGATAATTTCGACTTTCACTTAAGATCTTGGGTAGACGATGCCCTATCAGTACATTAAAGAGACGATCTGCCTCTAATAACATCACCAATGAACTTAAAATCAGACGACCTGCTACCTCGGTCATCTCTTGCACTACAAAGGTAATATAACCTGATGATTCCCCAGGTGGGGCGTAAACTAGCCTTAATTCCAGACCATTAAAAAGTAGTCCGAGCGGGATCTGTGTTTCCCTCAGCAATCGCTCAAATTTGGCTTGTGGTGGGACTTTCCAACCTGCTTGCTTAGTTGAAGGGTCCACTTGATCTAGGGAGAGTCCTGGGGCGGTTTGCTGTATTAAAATCATCCAATGCTGACCATCTTCTTCCTTTACTGCCTGGGTTGGTTTTAAGGTTTCCCCATAGTCCGGTAGAACTACTTCTAATTCGGTGGGGATCTCTGCTGCTTCTATTAGGTCGGATGGTAACCAGTTTAAAACCTGTTCTGCCAATGTTCTAAAATCTTTGAGATAGGCTGTTCCATCTGTTTTTATGGAGACTAGGGAGTTGAGTTTTTGTTGTAATTCTATACTTCTGCTTCTGTCTATATTAGCTGCGCATTTGACTAGTGCTGGTGGTGATACTACTAACCCGGTAGGCTGTACCAGTCCTAACCATTCTTTATGTTGATAGATTTCTGGTGGGTCGAATGTCATAATATTCTTGTTTGCCTCCTACTATCTAGGTTATTTGAACCTAGTGACTAAATCTTAATATAGTCTGTTCTAAATGATTGATTTTCTGAATCAGTGACAAATAGAGCAACAATTTATTTTTTCATAAAGTTTTCTTAATATCTTGCAATTTGGTAGCTTTGGATACAGAATTTTGTGTTAGGATTGAGAAAAGAGAAAAAGAGAATGAAAATTATGTCTACTCAACAAAAAGCACGCGCGTTAATGGTTCGTAACTACCAAATCATCAAAAACCGTCAACAGTCTATGTTAGAAAGAACTGCGGCCGAAATTGGGTTGGATATCATCCAGTCTAATTCCAACAACCTGCAAGGAACCAGCAACAAATAAAGCTGATGCGGTTACCAAAACTAAATAACTACTCTTAAAGGAGGTGTGTTGTGTAGCACACCCCTTTTAATTTTAAATCTGGTGTCCGTTGGGTTCTAGAATAGAGATTGAGAACTTCTAGAGGGGTTATCTGAGAGTGAAAATAAAAAAGCCCGTTTTAGTAGTAGGAATGGGAATTAGTCTTCTGGTCGGGTTTCCGGGAGTGTTGGGTCATTTTTTGACAGGAGCACAAGACTGGGCTATCTTGAGTGTAGTGATAGCTGGTAGTGGCCTGTGGTTTTCTAAAAAGTATTTAAAGCCTGCTATACCTGCTAAACTTTCACCTATAGTAATAGGAAAGATGGAAGTTGTAGAAAAGATTAGCGAAACACAAAAACTCTTAAAGACCCTAGAAGCAGAAGTGTCTAGAGAGGTATTATTTACCCTAGAAGAGAGATTAAATAAGCTGGTCTTTTCTCTAGATCGTTCAGTTGTACAAGCTGTTTTAACTGGAGGGCAGAAAGTAGGTAAAAGCTCTCTTAAAAATGTCTTAGAATTAAGTAAGATTAATCAACAGATCGACTGGTTAGAAACTGACTCTTTACTTAAAGAAACTACGATAGATCAAGAGGTTATCAAGTATTTATCTCTTAAAGCCGATCTAATTCTCTTTTTGATTACAGGTGATTTAACTGAGTCAGAATGGGCTATTATTCAGCAGCTTTTAGAAAAACAAGTACCCTTAGTTCTAGTTTTTAATAAACAAGATCAATACCTACTAGAAGAGAGGGTTTTAATTCTCAATAAACTCAATGAGCGTCTAGTAAATGTCATTTCTCCTTCAGATATCCTCAGTATTTCAGCAGTATCAGTACCTATAGTTGTTAGAAAAATACAACCTGATGGCTCAATTCAAGAGAGAATAGACTATTTACCAGAAGAAATTAAACCATTAGAAATACGTTTAAAGCAAAGATTAATAGAAGAAAGACAAAAGTTAATCTGTAGTAATACTTGGCGACAAGTTACCCAACTTAAACAAGAAGCTAGAGAACAGCTTAATCAAGTTAGGAAAGAGCGGGCATTACCTATTATTATAAAGTATCAATGGTTGGTCGGTTTAGCGGTTTTTGCCAATCCTTTACCTGTAGTTGATTGTTTAGTTAATGCAACATTTAGTACACAAATGATTGTCGAAATAAATGATATTTATAAACAGAAATTATTACCTAAACATATCAAAATAATTTTAGTTACTTTAAGTGAGTTAATAGTTAAATTAGGACTGGTAGAGTTGACTACACAGAGTATGCTTAATCTCCTAAAAACTAACTCAGTAACTTACTTAGCAGGGGCCACTATACAGGCAGTTAGTGCAGCCTATTGGACTAATATAGCTGGTTTGAGTGTGATTGAATATCTACAAGAACAAACCGAACCTCTCTCAGCAGAAAGTCCTCTAGATCTAAAAAGATTAAAAGATAAATTTCAACAAATTTGGTCAAGGTCACAACAAAAAGAAATTTTGAGTAACTTCCTTAAGCAAGGTCTTTCTCGTATTCCCTCTGGGGTAGTTTGATTTTATTTTTTGCTAATAACAACTAGGACAAAACAAACTAAAAATAAACCACCCAAGATCAACCAACCTCTATTTTTATAAAACCAGACTCGCCAAGAGAGAGAAGTTTTACTAGTTCTTATCGGTTCTAATTTGATATTTTGGTCTTGATAAAGTGTACAACTAGTAGCAGATGGACGCTGTGGAAAATCACAACTATCATCTTGATGATAAAGACAACTAGTACATAATACTGTGTCTTGATCTGCTTGATGTAAAGGTATTCCTGGGTGTCCAAAAGCTTTCAAGGGAGTCTGACACTTCTGACAAGACAAAGCATCAGAAGAAACAGAATGATGACAAGAAGGACAATAATTCATCCAGAAAACTTACGAATTTGATACTCTTTAGATTCTACTATAGAATATTTATCGGGTAACATAGCCTGTTCAAATTGAATTTTAATTTCTGCAAGCTGTTGCTTAGAAATACTTTTCCACTGTTCGAGAGTTTGCCAGTGCACAACTAAGATTACTTCATCTAAATTAGTTGGATCAAGCCAAACTTCTTTACTTAAAAATCCGGGCTGTTTTTCTAAAAAGTTAGTCCAGATTTTTCGATCAAGTGGGATAAATTTTTCTCTACTCTCTGAAGCTACTTTAACCCTTAACCACTCAATGACCATAGTTTTATTGACTCAAAGCACGTAGAAATTTTTGTAAATTACTCAAAATTCCTGTTTTTTTGGGTAAAGGAGTTGGAGAGGTTTCCTGACTATCCCCTCTCTTAGAAGCTAAAATGATTTCTAGTGCTTCCCCGACAGGTTTTTGAGAAGTTTCTGAAATTAACTCATAGTTATCTGTTTCCTTCTCTAAATATACCTGCCAAGGAGAATTATAGCTATGCAAGATGACAGCACCTTCTAGAGGGCGAATAAAATAACATGATTCTATTGTACCTAAAAAGCGGTCTCTCAATTGACGTGCTGCATAACCAATACCGACAATAGAGACATCTTCAAGTTGTGGGATCAGTAAGATAACCGGACGATCACCCGCTAAAGAACAGAGTTTTTCTACTATATTCACCTCAATAGCTGAAGGAGAGACCACCAAAAAAATCTGATCATCGGGGCTTATTTTCGTCTCTACAGAGGTCAAACGACTTCCCAGGTCAGTCACCTTAAAAAAGGTCTCTCCCCAGTCTCGTTTAGCTAAGGCTGCAGCACCTGTATCTACAAACATAACTTTTAACCCTAGTCCATATTCTTCTAGAGAATTGGCAAATTGTAGAGCAAGAGACTGTGCTTGTAAGGCGATTTCTGGTATAATTAGTTCAATTTGTAGTCTAATTATACCTGCTTGTAAGGCAGCTTTTGTGGCCATTTTTGCCTGTTGAATTGATTCTTCTAGAGTGGTAGGAACGATAGACATTATTCTTAAATGTTAAAAAGACTAATTATTAAAATAGCGGTCTTATACACCAAAAAACCAACTTAAGATTATGATAGGCTGCCAAATTCTAGGCAACAGACAATAACTGTTTGAGGTTATCAATTCTCTTATTTACAGTATGGTCACTACGATAAAATAAAATATGGTTAATATCAGCAATACATTGACCTATTTCTAGGGATTCATCGTCAATTAAGTTATTTTCTCTTAACCATTTTGCCACATTTACCCAACTCCAAATTAGGGATTTATTGGATATCCCAGAAATAGGAACAGGAAAATCACCTTTACCTCTTTTACCTTCAGTTAAAAGACGAATGTATTCCCGACTTTTATTTAATCTAAATGCTATTTCAGAAATTGTCACTAGATCGTCTGGTTCTACGCGCTTTACTCGGATAGAAGGGTTGATCTTTTCTACCTGTCCAATTGCAGAAATTACTCCCTTTTCAAAAGAAGCTACCTCTCGATCAAAGTCTAGATAAGCTATCAAATTCCGAAAGGATAAAGTAGCGTCGTCACAACCAACCTCAAAAAGAGCATTTTCAAAAGCTTCTGATGGTTCTTTAATACCTAAGAGGACTAAAGTAAAATTATAAGTCTTCATGTTCGCATTTATCTACAGCACGTCTAATTTGTTTGGCATGATTCTCGGAATTTCCTGGTGTTGACCAAATAGAAATCTGACATCCTTGCCTACTTTTGCACCGACAAAGGAGTCTTCCCCAAGCATGGGACGATTTTCCCGTCTTCGTTAGCCTCCATCCCTTTGATTCTGCATACTCAATTGCAGCCTCTATATGCTTATTAGGATGTTTGTTGACTCCCATAATTTGATTATTGATCTTCGGTTGACTTATGTCAACTAAAATTATTTAAATAGCAGATCTTATTCGCCAAAAAACCAACTTAAGATGTGATAGGCTGTCAAATTCTAAGCAACAGACAATAACTGTTTGAGGTTATTTACAGTGGTGTCTGAAGTCTTATCTAAGTTACCGTAAGCAACTAAGGTAAAATTATAAGTATTCATAACAATTATTCCAATTTCTTATTTATTTGATGTTCAACATAAGAACGCAGTACAGAATTCATCAAAGATTGATATCCTTTCCCCTGATTTTTAAACCACTCTAATAGATCACTGTCAACTCGAAGAGAGATGGCTTTTTTGACGATGGGTTCAACAAGTTTTGCTTTTTCCCAGAAATTATCCTCTAATTCAGGAATATCAGAAGTATCAATCGATTCATCAGGAATACTGTCAATTTCTTGTAATCTTTTCGCTGAGATAATCATAATATTTTTGCCTCTCCTTAAGGGTTGCTTTTGGGGCTGAAATAATGCGGATAATTCCTGATCTGTCTGTATGGGCAACGGTTACAATAATGACACCCTGTATAGCACCAATACTTATTTCTCTTATTTCTTCATAATCAAAACGGTCATCTATACTGGTTAAGATGATTCCATTGAAGATTTCCTGGGCTTCTTCAAAGCTTATACCGTGTTTTTGGCGATTTTGAGCATTTTTGTTTTCGTCCCATTCAAAGTGCATTTAGGTATATACAAAATGTATATACAATATCATAGCAGAAAATTGAAAAAATCTACTCTAACAAGAAGCAGTGCTACACGCTTCTACGACAGTGTCACTCGCCAAAAAACCAACTTAAGGTAACAAAAAGTAGAATTATCACAAATATTTGCCCTACATTGGGTACTAAATTAATTAGGAAAATTGGGAAAAAAATCAACAGATGGGAAAAAACCTGATTAGCTAAATAAAATACTAAAATCGCAGCAATTATCAAGGCCATAGTCAAGAAGGGAGATCAAAAAGAACTGAGGTCATATATTTTTCTGCCCATTCAGAACCAAAGGCCTTTTCTAGCACCCGCCGAGTCTTATCATTTTGTTGTTGCTTAGTGCAATAGTATTCTTGTGCAACTCGATTAGCAGCTTGTTGAGAGGGGAGATCAGGAGATATTCCCAAAGACTCAGAACAATGGATATCTAGAAAAGCCTTGACTCTGGTGATGAAGAGATTTTCTTCCTGGCTATTGACAGGACGGATAAACAGACAATAAGGAGAGAATATATCCGCCCATTCTGGTAGTTCGCGTACTTGGGTAAAGGTAGCAGCAGGTAAGCTAGAGAGGGCATCTAGATAAGCCTTAGAGAGAGTTTTTTCCCTATTAGTAGGAGATAAATCAACTATCGCAGCACTAATATTCCCTTTTCCAGCCACAATATCACAGCCAAAGAGAGGAAGAGAGTATTCTAAGCGAGGAAACATGACACAGTGGAGGATATCCAGTCCTGAACCAACTTTAGCTAGTTCTAAGTGCATTTTACGGAATTGTGGCGTTTGATAACAACAATTTTCAATAACTAGTCTTTCCCCTTCTAGTCTTCCTTCAATATAACCTAAATC
>CASBQB010000299.1 GCA_949127655.1 Chroococcales cyanobacterium PMM_0086
ACTATATATCTCACTTGGGGGAAAGATTACTTCTATCGATTCTCTTTCTTGGGCAATAGTCATAGTCTATTTTACCTTAGACTCTTTGTCTAGCTTGATTTTAGCAGTCTTGTTACTATTTCTTGGTAGTATATGCGTTTCAAGTGAAGATATATTGACAAAAGCACTTAGTATAAGGTAATTTGATTTTAAGAGATTAGTAGGTTTTTTCTTAATACACCAATTAGGCAAATTCTGAAACCTCTGGATCACAAAATAATACAAATGCACAAAAAAATCTCACCATTAGCACTTTAGCTGGTGGTAGCAGTCTCAAGCAATCTAAAAGTTTAGTAGTTTCTCTAGGAATAGTTATCGGTCTAGCGATGGCAACAGGAGTAAAAGCAGCAACCGTTAACGTTTCTGTTGACTCTCATTCCGGTCCTTGGCTTTGGAATAATAGCACCTTAAACACGACCTATCAATATGGAATTAATGATCAGATAGTTCCTTCAGTAATAGATAGCAGTTCTGGTTTAAGTTTTGTAGCTGGTAATACTTTAACCATAACTTATCTCAGTGGGTTGACCAATGCTTTTGCTGGTACTCCAGAAGTAGATGCTTTAGGTTATACTAACTTGGTCACGAATGGCAATGGTGGCAGTACTGGGCTAGGTTTTCCCAGTCAAGACACTCCGGCTGATTGGGATACCTACCTGAATCAGTTATTCGGTACGTTCGCTGATGCAACAGGAACCATTGTTAGTAATCCTTTTGCCGTTGGTTTAGGACGGACTGTTACGATACCAGTTGGGGCAACGCGTCTTCAATTAGGGCTTAATGATTATATATTCTCCGACAATACAGGCTCTTTAGAAATTCAGGTTCAAGGACAAGGAACAGAACCACCAACAGCCGTACCAGAAACTCAACCTTTAACTATACTAAGTGTTATCACACTCTTAGGACTAGGTGTAGGTTTGAAGCGTAAATTGAGATAATCCCAGCAGGAGGACAAGTAAAAAAATCAGTAGAATAGCTGTAAGAGATAATTTTTGCCTCCTGCCTTCTCTAAGTATGAGAACAGACAACATCTTCTATCAAATATTTAAAACCTTACCAGAGGTACTATTTGAGCTTCTAGAACAAGAAGTACCTCTGGCAAAATATACCTTCAGTTCCCTACAACTAAAAGAACTCTCACGTACCATAGATGGTGTATTTATCCCAGAAGATAAGAACTATCCCATCTACTTTATAGAAGTACAGTTCCAGAAAGACGATTTCTTCTATTACAGACTACTAACAGAAATATTTATCTATCTAGGACAATATAAACCAGCACAACCATGGCAAGCAGTAGTATTATGGGGCAAAAGAAGCTTAGAGAAACCTATAGCTATAGAATATCAACCACTCAAAGCACAAAACCTACTGCAAATAATTTACCTAGATGAACTAAAACCAGAACAAACAGAGTCAGTAGGATTAGGTATCATAGAGTTAGTCGTAACTCCAGAAGCAGCAGCAGTTGAGAAAGTTGAACAACTTGTTACCACAGCCAAAAAAACGATTACTGACAACTCATTACAAAGAGAAATCATCGAATTAATTGAAAAGATTGTCATTTATAAATTCCCCAAGAAAAGTAACCAGGAGTTAGAAAGTATGTTTGGACTAGCAGAATGGAAACAGACACAGTTCTATCAAGATGTTAAAGCAGAAGGTAACCTTGAAGGTAAACTGGAAACAATTCCAGGTTTATTAAGCTTAGGCTTATCACCAGAACAAATAGCCAAAGTCTTAGAAATAAGCTTAGAAACTGTCCAAAAAGTCATCAATGAATTACCTCAAAGCAGAGAAAATTAACACCGCCTCCTGCCTTCTCTAAGTATGAGAACAGACAACATCTTCTATCAAATATTTAAAACCTTACCAGAGGTACTATTTGAGCTTCTAGAACAAGAAGTACCTCTGGTAAAATATACCTTCAGTTCCCTACAACTAAAAGAACTCTCACGTACCATAGATGGTGTATTTATCCCAGAAGATAAGAACTATCTCATCTACTTTATAGAAGTACAGTTCCAGAAAGACGATAGACTCTTTGTCTAGCTTGATTTTAGCAGTCTTGTTAATAATATTAGGATTTATGTCTTTGAGTAGAGAATCTCAAATATTGTCTATTTTTTGCTCTGCTATGGTTTCTAAGTTGTCTAGATCTTCTCTTTTCTTTAACCACTGAATGACTAGAGAACAAATAAAACTATAAAGACCTATTAATAATAGTAGAGTCAAGTCATCTAAAGGCCAATCTAAACCTACTCCTTCACCTAACCAGAAAGTTCCATAAGCCATCAGTAATATTCCTGCACTTAATTTAATAAGAACTTCTGGTATTTTTACTAAGTAACCATGCAGTAAAATAACTAGAGAAATTGTTAAAAATAAAGCTAAAATAGCCCCTGATAAAGCTTCCTTCCACGCACCTGAAGCTAGACCTAAAGTAATCACAACTATTGCTACTTCTACTCCTTCTAGTGCAGCACTTTTGGTCATAATTATGAAGTTAATTTTACTAAAACCTTCCGCTTTTGACTCTAAAGTAATGCCTTCAGATACTAGCGGATCTTCTATCCATCCAGCGCGTTTACCCTTTACTTGACGTAAAACTGATTTTTTAACCCAACCCCAACCAAACCATAAAAGGGTAAGACCGATGATAATTTGTAGCAGGTATAAGGGAATTAATTGTAAGCTTGTTCCTAATAGTGCTGTAACTATTCCTACTAAGGATAAACCGACAAAAGTTCCCCAATATACCTCTTGCTTATAACCCGAACTAGCTATAGCGTAGGCAATAGCTGCTGTTTCCAAAAGCTCTACACTAGCAGCACCCAAAGCACTAATAAATACTCCAGTATTCATTTATCCCCTTTGTGTTTGTTCTATTACCTACACTATTCTATGCTACTAAGCTAATTCGAGCACTTAAATAATCTACTAATATTGTGGAACGCTGCTATCTACTTCTTGACTCCAAGCAGTAATACCCCCTTTAACATTAGTTCCTTCTATTCCCGCTTGCTTGAGTATTCCCAATGCTTTAGCGGAACGTCCACCCATTTTACAGTGGGCGATTAAATGATGACCGTTCAGGAGCGATTTAATTTTTTCTACTCCTCCACCATTTTCAATATCAGGTAAAGGTATTAGAACAGCACCAGGAATACTAGCTATTTCATATTCATTAGGATTACGAACATCCACTAAGAGATAGTTTGCTGCCTCTTGACTCTCTAAGATTCCTTTTAACTGCTGCACTGTCATTTCTGGGATTTCCATCTGTTCCTGAGCCTCCTGAGCTTTAGCTTGAGGAATACCACAAAACTGTTCATAATCAATCAGTTTCTCGATTACTGGACGTATTGGGTTAGGGCGTATTTTTAACTCTCTAAACTTCATATTCAGTGCATCATAGACTAAAAGTCTGCCACTGAGTGTTGTTCCTGTGCCTAGAATAATCTTAATTGCTTCTGTAGCTTGGATGGTTCCTATAATGCCACAGAGTACCCCTAATACCCCGCCTTCTGCACACGAAGGAACCATCCCTGGTGGTGGTGGTTCTGGGAAGAGATCCCGATAGTTTGGTCCATCTTGATAATTGAAGACACTTGCTTGTCCTTCAAAGCGGAAAATAGAACCATATACATTGGGTTTATTTAATAATACACAAGCATCGTTAGTCAGATAGCGAGTCTGAAAGTTATCTGTTCCGTCTACTATTACATCATAAGGTTCCATAATTTCTAGGGCATTCTCAGATGTCAGACGTGTTTCATAGAGGTCAACTTGACAAGCTGGGTTAATTTCTAAAATACTGTTTTTGGCTGACTCAATTTTAGGTTTTCCTACCCAGGAAGTTCCATGAATGATTTGACGCTGTAA
>CASBQB010000300.1 GCA_949127655.1 Chroococcales cyanobacterium PMM_0086
CGTAGCGACAATGAACAGTCGTGAGGTTGAAGATTTAGCTAAAGGACTAGAAGAAAGAGATCAATATGAAACTCAAAGTCCCTATGAACATATTAAAAGCTGGTTTCCTCCATTATTAAGAAATAATCTCAAAGCAATAGAAGATGGTGCATCAGGGGTTAGACCTATTGGTAGAGTAACTTACTTCCATAACTTCCGCAAAATTAAAGCAACTATTAAAGCTGCTGAAGATCGTACCCTTGGACATGAAGCAAAAATGTTGCAAAAAAACCTCATTGTCGAACCAGGTTTGAACATTTTTGTTGTAGGTTCTCTCTGTGGAGGTACGGGAAGTGGAATGTGTTTAGATGTTGGCTATACCTTAAGAAAAATCTATGCAGGAACGGAAAATAAAATCATTGCCTACTTTGTGATTAGTCCTGAATTATATAGTGATACACCGAGAATCAATGCTAGTACCTATGCCGCTTTAAAAGAACTCAATCACTATGTTTCAGAAGGGAGTCAATTTGATACCATGTATGACCCCCAATATCAAGATGGAGTCTCAGAAATACGGCCCCCTTTCGATCACATTTTCTTAGTATCTAATCAAACCAATCAAGGACATAAAATACTCAAAAAAGAGAAAATATGTAATATCATCGCTCATAAAATTTATCTAGACTTTGCTGATGAACTCTCCACTACTCTCTCTGCAGGTCGAGATAATTTTAGTCCATTTCTCTTAACTAAAGATGGTCATCCTCGTCGCAATGTTCAGCGTTTTCTGACCTTTGGACTAGCTAAAATATATTTTCCTAGAGAACGGATTATTTCCATCTGTTTAATAGATATTAAAATAAGAATTATTACATTCTGGTTAGATGGAGAAGGTCAAAGTCCAGATGCACAAGAATTACTCAACAGATTTCTTCTCAATTGGGTACCTTTTAAACCAGACATAGACATATTTAGATTTAAGTTAGAAGAAGCGACAAATGATAATAATAAAAGCTTTAATTCTACTATTAATAGTTGGCGCGATGGACTAGAAGATGAGATTACAGTCTGTAAAAAGAAAGAAGATAGAGAACGCATGATCGAGAAATTACCAGGCGAATTTAGTGCTCAATTTCGCCGTGTTCAACCAGGAGATAATGATAATACGCGCGGCGCTTGGTTAACTAAAATTCAACAGAATCAAAGCAAGGTTAGTGATAAATTTAAGCAAGATCTCAAGGGATTTTTAACAGAATTACTCAATCCGACAAATCCCGAATTTTCTCTCTCTACGGCCAGATCTTGGTTAGAAGCTATCTTAACAGAACTGAATAAACAGCAACGACAATTAGAAGAAGATCTACAGAATTTAGGAAATTTAAATCCTGCAGAGACCATAGAGAAAGATTGGAGAAATACAGCAGCAGTCCTGGGAGATATTGAAACTAAAAAAGGTCTTTTGGGTTTTGGAGATAACAGAAGTAAAGAATTTAAAGAAGAAGCCACAAGGATAGTACAAAATATCCACAAGAAAATCAAACATAACTTTGACTATACCTTGACTCAAGAAGCGATTAAAACAGTCAAAGAGTTACAGAAATTCGTTCAAACATTATCCTTACAAGCGAGTAATTTCAGTAATGTCCTTAAAGATCTTCTGTCTGAATATGGTAGAAAAAGTAAAGAGATTAAAGAACTCAATGATGATGAAATGAATGGAGAGGCGATTTTTACAGATGAAGATACACAGCAGTATTATAAGGTCTTAATGCCAGATAATGAAAGACGCTCACAATTTAGTACCTTAAGTATCAAGGTGACTGAAAAAGCCAATTTTAACAGTGAATTTGTGAGTTTTCTATTACAAGACTATGTAATAGAAGAAAACTCACTACAATTAGTGATCAATGAAACAATTAATCAAGAATTTAGTACCCGTAGTTTCAATGTTTCTAAATCTGTAATTAAACAGTTCCAACAAAAACACCCCTTTACTGATGCCAAAACTCGTTTGAGACAAATTATAGCAGAGGCTGAACCGTTATTACCTCTCAATACTTCTGCACCTCATTTTAATGATGATCCTAGCAAAAGATTACAAATTGTCGCTTTTAAGGATACAGATGAACGAGAAGTTAGACAGTTTACCGATATTCTGACTGGAGAGATAGGTCTGCGTCCTGATGTGATCCGTCCTATTCAAACAGATGAAGAAATCATCATTGTCAACGAATATGCAGCCTTTCCTCTCAGGTTAATCAGCAATATAGACCGCATGAGAAATCAATATAACCTTGAGAAAAGTCATCCATCAGTCCATCTACATACAGATCGAAAAAATTTCATTGATTTGATTCCCCCTGATGCTAGAACAATGCAGAAAGTACAAGATCTATTCTATACCTGTGTTGCTTTAAAGAAGTTGGAAAAAGACCCCAATGGAGAAGGTTACACATCCTCATGTACTGATGAACTTGGACAAGTCTACATAATCAACCTGAGACCTATTTGGAGTGAAGCATTGGATCAAATTGTTAACTCAAAGGGAACAACCGACACTCTAGAAAGATTAGAAAGTGAAGCGATTGAAGATCTTAAAAAACAGCCTCGACTATTGCTTACTTATCAGAAAGATTTAGGAGAATTTTTAAAGCAAGTTGAAAAAATTCCCACACATCACCCTAACTATCCAGAAAGACTAATTTTGTTAGGTGATCCTGACAATGAACCTAATAAAGAGGGTTTATTGAAGCGTCTATTCAATCGCTTCAAAGCTATTGCAGAACAAGCGCAAAAAAATGCACCTTTAGATCCATCTCATACCCTAGAATCAAGTAATCAGAATCAAAAATCACTACCTTCAGAAGAAATACTTGATGCTGAAATTGTCAAAGATCCCTGGCAAAATAATCAACAACAATAAACAACTTTCTATCCTCCTAAAACACTATGTTAGACTGGTTTAAGACATTGCCTTCTGAACTGCCCATTCTAATTGGATTGAGTGTCATTTTGGTAGTCATTCCGGCAACTTTGACTATCTCCATACGTGTCTCACTCCACCAACATCTCAAAGACTTAAATAAGAAAATCAGGCGGTTATTAACTTACAATTCATCTGGAGAAAAATCTCAAATAGTCCAAGATTTAGAAAAGCGTTTTAAACAAGCTAGCGATCAATTAGAAAACGTAAATACTGGTGCATTGATTGACGAGATATACAGTCAAGAAACCTTCTCTTTTTTGTGGTTTAAATTACAGTGCGAACAGTGGGATTATTTTTCTCGACTATTACCTAATTTATTGTTAGCTTTTGGACTAGTAGGAACCTTTGCAGGGATTACCTTCAATCTCTATAATATGAGTCGTACTTTAGGACAAACAAGCTTAGAGACAAGTCAATTAATTAATCAACTTCAACCTTATTTACAGGGGATGGGGATTGCTTTTATAACTAGTTTGATTGCTTTAGTATTTAGTTCCCTGTTAACCATTATCAATCTTATTTATAATACCTCAGTTGCTAAATACGAGTTTCTCAGTTCCTTAGAAGACTATCTAGATAATATCTATAAACCCGATGTTCAGGGAGATACCCGTCTAGATAAAGCTGTTGAGAAAATGGTGAAAAAACAAGAAGAGTTTTTAACTCGCTTTCACGAAAGAGTAGGCAAAGTATTAGAGGATACTTTCGGGAAAGCTGCTGACCGTCTTGTAGAAGAACACGCTGAATCTAATCGTTTAGCTAGACAAGTTTATGAGAATTTTAGAGATGCTGCTGGTACAATATCTAGCAGTGCGCATATATTTAGAGATGCAAGTCTGGTTATGGGATCACAGACAGTCATTCTTAAAGAAACCACTGGACAAATGCAAAAATGTCTAGAAAGAATAGTCCACTTTTCCAATACTATTCAGAAATCGGCAGAAATCATTGAACGCAGTAAATTCTCTGAAAAATTAGAACAGACTACGACTAATCTACAGGAGACTACTTCTAGCTTAGCCGAAACTCAAACTACTTTTTCTAACTCAGTTACTTCTTTAGTTACTAATATAGAACAAGTTGCTGAAGATTATCGAAAATCAATAGAGATATCTAAGCAGGTTCATAGTCAATTATATGACTATTCAACTCACTTAGAAGAAGCTTCAACTAATTTAAAAGAAGGTTCAAAGGTCTTCTTAAAAGCCTCAGAAGCAATAAGGCCTGATGATTTAATTACACAACTGGCATCATTAAATCAGAATGCTACAGCGATTATTCCTATAGGACAAGGCATAGAAGATTATCAAGATACAATTAAGCTATTAAGTGAAGTGATGATTAAAAATATTGAAGTTACTCAAAAATTAAATAGTAAGATTGAAAGTGTAGGCGAAGACTTAATAAAAAGTAGGAATGCTCTAGAACAAAATATTTATAATGTAGGACAAGAAATCACAACAGTTCTCCTAGATGAAGGAGAAACCAAGACCAATAAGATGCAAGTGATTAACGAAAAGTTTGATTATTTGAATGACAGAATCAATGCCTTATTAGTCTTAGCTGAAGATACTTACAACAGATAGTCTATGTCTAAACGCACTAGAAAGAGAGAAGAAATAGAATCACTAGATGTCTTTCAGTCTTTCACTGATCTGATGTCAAACGCCTTTTTAATTATGAGTTTCTTTCTCCTGTTGGTATTTTTACAGACTACGCAACTGAAAAAAGATATTGACTCTGCTCAAATTGAGGTAAAAAATACTCTTAAGTTACAAACTCAACTCACCCAACTTAAGGCGAAACTAAAACAATTAGAACGAGACAATAAGCAACCAGATCTTAAAAATGCTGCACCTATCATTATCGATCAAGATTCAGTTAATTTTGACTTTCCCTCTGGTAGTGCAGAATTAAATCCTCAGCTGCGCAACTATCTCAACACGACTGTAGCACCCAATATAGAAAAAATCCTCCAAGAACAACCCATTGAATTCATACAGGTCATTGGTCATACTGATGGACAAGCGATAAAACAAGCAAGTAACTTAGATGCGCGTTTAAAAGATGCTGCAGAGGGAAAAGTCCCTGTAACAGCACTTAAAGCAGGTTCTAACACAGATTTAGGCTTAATGAGAGCTATTGCTGTCTTACAAGAATTGAAGCGTACAGGACGTTTAAACGATGTTTCCTTTCGTGCCTATTCTGCAGGTCAACTATACTTACCAAGTGGAGAATTAGCCACAGAAAACAACAGATCTGATGCTAGTCGTCGTCGGATAGAAATTCGTTTCATTCCACCAGGTAAAACTAAATAATCGCACCGTTAACCTCTCTCTAAAGTCCAAAAAGGAAAAGTCTGGCTAGGGTTAATAGTAATCCCTTTGAGATTGTTTTGAGCAAAAGCATAGTCTTTACTCTGCCACAAGGGAATATAAGGAACATCTTGGGCTAAAAGAGATTGTATTTGAGAAAAGATCTCCTCTCGTTTAGTTGGGTCTTGTTCTAGTCTTTGTTGAACAATTAGCTGATTCATCCGTTCACTATAATAAAAAGAACCTTGTTCTTGTGCGCCACCTTTTTGACATCCAGTGAGAGGGGAACCCTTGCTACAAGCTAAAAAGGGATAGATATAATTATCAGCATCCAAAAAGTCAGGATACCAGTTAGCTAGCGAACTTGCATAATTTCCTGCTGAAAGATTCCGAAAGAAAGCAGCTGAAGCGATAGTATTAGGCTCAAAATTCAGCATACCTGCTAAATCTCTTTTAGCCATAGCCTTGAGGATACCTGCTAGTAAACTTGCATTGAGAGAACCAGAGGAATACCATATTTCCACAGTGGCAGGTTGAGTTGAAGAAAAACCAGCTTCGGTTAACAATTGTTTAGCTAATAAGAGATTTTGTGGCTTAAAGACAGGTTGAGAGGCAGTAAAAGCTGTAGGAATAAGAGTATAGAGAGGTTCAGCTTGTCCCTGGAGAATGCGTTGCACTAAAAAAGGACGATCCACCATAGCAGCTATTGCTTGACGTACTTTTAAAGCTTTTAAAGGTTGCATGCGTAAATTCAGACTGAGATAATTTACAGCAGAACCTTTTCCCTCTACTACCTGTCCTTTACCTCTTTTTGCTTCTTCTTGTAATTTGCTGACTTGTTGGGTAGCTAGAGACTGGTAAGCAACATCCACTGCACCTGTCCTTAAAGCGTTGTAGAGGTTAGCTGGATTACCTGGATACAGTTGGATGTCCAAACCCGAATTTTTGGGCTTCTCTCCCCAATATTGAGCAAAAGCTTGTAACCGTATTCTATCTCCGGTCATCTCCACTAAACGATAAGGTCCTGTACCAACGAAATCATTGGGCTTAAATTTACCCTCTCCTAATTCATAGGCAGCAGGAGAGACAGCACAAGTACCTGGAAAGGCTAATAAGGCGGTAAAAGCTGTAAAGGAGTGTTTTAAACGTAATCTCAGTTCATATTCCCCTATTGCCTCAATTTTATCTAAACTATCAGAAAGTAAAAAAGATGGTTTTCCACCATTTTTAATGAACCTCTCTAAGCTAAAGACCATTGCTTGAGCATTGAAAGGAGTCCCATCATGGAAGACTATCCCTTGACGTAGATTGATTGTATAAGTCAATCCATCAGAACTAATTTTAGGTAAGGCTTGAGCCAGTTGTGCTTTTAACTTAGTACTACCTAACTCATATGTATAAAGAGTATCACCTAGATTGTAAATAATCATTAAGCTGGCTAAGTCATAGCTATCAGCAGGATCAAAGGTGAGGGGTTTGAGAGTAGTACCTAAAGTAATAGGTCGGTTGGTCGGTTGTGGAATAATCGGTGTTGGTTGGCAACTTACCAGTAATAAAGCTACTGTTAAAAAGACAACTATTAAAGAGTTAAGAGCTTTTTTGGGCATCATTTTCTAGATTGAATAACTTGTAAACTGCCCCCTGCATGAAGTTTTTGTTGAATTTCTCGAAAACCGACAGACTTTAAAATCTGGCTTAAATCAGTATTAATTAATTGCCAAGCAGTTTTAGTCTCAAATAAGAGCATAAATAAAGCTAAAGGCGGCCAAAATAGAGGGTTAGTCGGGCGATGGAGATCGAGTAAAACAAATTGTCCACCGGGAGCAAGAACTCGGTAAACTTCCCGCAGAATTTGTTCTAGCTGTGTAGAGTCCATTTCATGTAAAGCAACACTAGTATGTACAAGCTCAAAAGTGTCTTGACTAAAGGGCATATGCTCAGCTAAACTCTCAACATATTGGGCAGTTGGTACCCTCTCAACAGCCCTTTTTAAGGAAACACTAGACGCATCGAGTCCGGTCACAGATGGGGAAAGTTGGACTAAATATTCAGTTGCTTGTCCACCACCACAGCATAAGTCAAGTATTTTACACTCACTCGGTAAAGAAAGACCTTCTAAGGGCAAAAAATGAAAGCGTTTCTCTCCCCCTACGCTAAGAGAAGCCAAAAAAGAAATACTATTGTAAAGTTGGGGGAATCGATAACTCCAAGTTCTCAGAAAAGTAGCCAAAAAAGAGATCCTGTTGATTGTGTGGACTCAGGTCTTATTTTACAGAATGAGGGTAACTCAACTGCCTATCTACAATTATCAAAAATTATTCAATATTGTAGTTTATTGAATAATCTATGATCATACAAAAGATAAGTAAATGAGTAAACCAAAAGTCAAGGTGATAAAACTAACCACAAAAGAGCCTCGTCCTGATACAATCTTTTAGTGGGATTTTATAGATCACCCCTAAATGATTTGTAAATATAGTACAAATGCACATACTGTGGGACAGGCAGGAAAGCCTGTAAACTGTTTATAACTGAAATAGGATTGCTATAGAAGCAGATCATATTGAATTAGTCTCTGCTTGATAGGTAAATGTTGTGGATTTAACTCAGATTTTTAAGACTTCTTGTCCGGTTATTGGTGTTGTTCACCTCTTACCCCTACCTACCTCGGCCCGTTGGGGGGGGAATTTACGGGTGGTGACCCAAAGGGCTGAACAGGAAGCAACAGCCCTAGCTGCTGGAGGAGTCGATGGTATTATTATAGAGAATTTTTTTGATGCTCCCTTTACTAAAGAGGCAGTAGATCCGGTAGTTATTAGTGCTATCACTTTGATCGTGGATCGCATTCAAAATTTAGTAGTCTTACCTGTCGGTATTAATCTGCTACGAAATGATGCTAAAGGTGCTATGGCTATAGCTTCTATTGTCAATGCTCAATTTATTAGAGTCAATGTTCTCTCAGGAGTAATGGCCACAGATCAAGGAATCATTGAAGGTAAAGCGCATGAGCTACTAAGATATCGTCGAGAATTAGGGAGTCAAGTGGCTATTTTTGCCGATGTACTGGTCAAACACGCGACTTCTTTAGGAGATACTAATTTAACAACTGCAGTGAAAGATACCTTAGAACGTGGTCTAGCTGATGCTGTAATTCTTTCGGGTCGTTCTACAGGTAGTCCGCCAACCCCCCAAGATCTAGAAATTGCCCATCATGCGGCTAATGGAGAACCTGTATTAATTGGTAGTGGAGCAGATTGCGATAATATTACTCAGTTAATCCAATCTGCTAATGGTGTAATTGTGGCAAGTTCTTTAAAACGTCACAACAAAATTACTGAACCCATTGATCCGATCAAGGTTTCTCAATTTATCGAAGCAGTGCGTTATGGTAGCAGTCTCAAAAATCTCACTAATTCATCAGTGGATCAGACCTTCTCGACTAATCCCCTTGCCCCTTGTTAAAATGAGAAAAAATCTATTTCTAATTTTTTAAATTTATGATGCGCAGACGTTCTGTTCCTTGGATTTATCGTTGGTCTCGTACTATAATAGGCTCGATTGCTATAGTAGGAGCTATTCTTACAGGTTATCTAACTTTTGAAAAATTGACAGGCTCTCAGGTAGCTTGTACAGTCGGTTGTGATCTTGTTCTCAATAGTCCCTATGGCCAGCTTTTCGGTCTCCCTTTGAGTCTTTTTGGTTGTTTAGCCTATTTATCTATGACTACTTTCTCTCTGGGACCTCTTTTAATTGATGCCCAGAATAACCGCAGTCTTCGTAATCAAGTAGAAGATGTTACCTGGCTACTGCTGTTAATTGGGTCAGCTTCTATGGCTGTTTTTAGTGGCTATTTGATGTATGTCTTAGCAACCAAAATTCAGGTTCTCTGCCCCTATTGTATCACTTCGGCGCTCCTTTCTTTAACTCTCTTGGTCTTGACGATCAAAGGACGCGACTGGCCAGAAATAGGACAGATTATCTTTCCAATAATTATTGCTGGAGTAATTACTTTAGTCGGTACTTTAGCGGTCTATGCTAATGTAGAAAACCCAGGCGGTAAAATGACCCAGAGTGGCAAGATCACCTCCCCTACTACCCTCCCACAACCCCCCTACGGTTGGGAAATTACCACCACTTCAGGCTCTGCTGAAATAGCTTTAGCTGAACATTTAAACCAAATTGGTGCTAAGATGTACGCAGCTTTTTGGTGTCCTCATTGCTACGAACAAAAAGAACTATTTGGCAAAGAAGCAACTGAAAAACTTTCCTATATTGAATGTGCCCCTCAAGGTAAAAACCCTAACCCCCAAGCTTGTGAGGAAGCTAAAATACAATCTTTTCCTACTTGGAAAATTAAGGGAAAAACTTATTTAGGTACCCAAGAGTTAAAAAAATTAGCAGAGATTTCCGGTTACACTGGTCCAAAGAATTTTAAATATACAATGCGGTAATTAATGAACGCTATTGATTACCAAAAGCAAAGAAGAAAGCCGTTAAAGACAGAAAAACTAACTCTGATCTGACCTCCTGACTATGAAATCACTCTCATTGATAAGGCTAATTCGTAACTTTTTCCTAATACTGACTCTCTCGCTAGTCTTCCCAACCCTAAAAGTAGTGGCGTTAGAAAAAAACCAATTTACAGGTTCTCCCCCTATTTTTAATGGAGAAGAAAGCCCCTTTAAAGGAGTATATATTCCGAATGCTCGCTACTTTTTCAAGTTTTCTCACCCAGAAAAAGCTCAAACATCTATTGCTCAAATTCGCCTTCAACAACAACCTAATCTTCAAGAAATAGCTTTAAATTTACCCGAAACAAGAGCCTTTAAAGGTACTCCAAATGATAGAGGAGATAATCTAGAAATAGCCTCGGCGACCCAAGATCCTACCTCAGGTTTAGTAACAATCTCTTTTACTACTCCCATTCCCCCAGGTACAGATTTTACTGTCGCTTTACAAACTTACCAAAACCCGCGCTTTTCGGGAATTTATCAATATACAGTCTTTGCCGTCCCATTAGGCACAAATTCAGTACCTATGAACCTTGGAGTAGCCCGCTTTCACTTCTACTCATCTGGTAGTAGGTAACTGTGAGAAGGCTAAAATGTTAGCATAGAAAAAAGGTCTATATTACAGTCCAATGAAAAAAGTTATTGTCGGCCTCTCCGGTGGAGTAGATAGTTCTGTAGCGGCCGCTATTTTAGGTGAGCAAGGATATGAAGTAATTGGTTTAACTCTTTGGTTGATGAAGGGTAAAGGCCAATGCTGTTCAGAAGGAATGGTGGATGCAGCCCTTCTCTGTGAGCAATTAGGTATCCCTCATCATATAGTAGACAGTCGAGAAATCTTTGAGAAATATATAATAAATTATCTCGTTTCAGGTTACCAAGCAGGTATCACACCCTTACCCTGTTCACAATGCAATAAATCCGTTAAATTTGGTCCAATGTTGCGTTACGCACAGGAAGAACACAATACTGATCTAATTGCTACAGGACATTATGCACGTATCCAATATGATGATCATACTCAAAGATATCAACTTCTAAGAGCAGTAGACCGCAATAAAGATCAGTCTTACTTTCTCTACGACTTAAGTCAAGAAATTTTGAGTAGTGTTGTTTTTCCTTTAGGAAACCAAAGCAAAGACCAAACCCGTCAAATGGCAACCCAGTATCATCTAAAAACGGCTGATAAACCTGATAGTCAAGATCTTTGTTTAATTGAAGCACATGGATCTATGTCCACCTTTCTCAATAAATATATCACCCCAAAACAGGGAGAAATTGTCAATTTAGAAGGTTACATATTAGGTAAACATGAGGGCATACATCACTATACCATTGGACAGCGTAAAGGCTTAGGTATTGCAGCAGCAGAACCTCTCTATGTAGTTTCTTTGGATCATACCTTTAATCGAGTGGTTGTCGGGACTAGAAATCAAGCAGGTCAAGATTCCTGTATAGTAAGTCAGATTAACTGGGTTTCTCTGGCTGAACCCACTCAGCCTCTTAGTTCTTCAGTACAAATACGCTATCGTTCTAGTCCAGTCACAGTCAAGATTATTCCCTTAGAAGAAGGGAGAGTTAAACTGACTTTTGCTGAACCTGAATTTGGCATTACTCCAGGTCAAGCAGCCGTTTTTTATGATGGCGAGGTGCTTTTAGGTGGTGGAATCATTGAAAAATAAGGTGCATAACTAAAGAGGTTCAATGATTTTTGAGAAGGCTACGTTTAAGCTAAGATTTCAATTAACATATAGTAAAGAGAGAATAAAGGAGGTTGCAAGTGAATGAACCTAGTCCCTACCAAAGATTAGGGGTGACCGAGGGGGCAACTTTTGAAGAGATCCAAGAGGCCAAAAAGCTTCTGTCTCAACAGTACAAAGATAATACTCAAATGCTAGAAAGTGTGGAGACAGCTTACGATGCAGTGATCATGGACCGCTTGAGGAGAAGACAAGAGGGAAGGATCAAGGTGCCTGATCGGATTCGTTTTCCTGAACAGCTCAAAGAGTACAAGCAGTCTTCAATAGCAACAGTCAGTAAAGCCTCTCCTAGTTGGCTAAAAAACTTGCTAGATCAACCCTCAACTAAAGATATTCTCATCCCTGGAGGAATATATGTTGTTTTATCAACATTAACGGTTTTAGCCCCATCAGGCAAAGGTGACTCTCTAATAGGTCTATTGATGGCTATAGCCAGTTTTGTCGCAGTCTACTTTATTTACCGTAAAGAGAAACGCTTTGGAAGAGCATTGCTATTAAGCCTAGTCGGATTATTTATCGGTGTGGGTCTCGGTTATGCTCTTTTTGCGGGTCTGCAGAGTAGTAATCTAGGAATCACTCTAGGCAGTGAACAAATTGCAGCTATTGCAGCTTACATAGTTTTGTGGTTAATGACTAGTTTCTTCCGTTAGAGACTGTTTTGGAACCCTTGACTCCAAGTCTAGAGAGAGAAGGCTTTGATAGGCATCCTTGAGATAACCCTTTCCTCTAAGATAACCTGTATTGGCACCTGGACAGATCACAGCTAGAGAGTTAGCACTAAAACGATCCTTGAGAAGTTGCACACTTTTTAACTGTCTCCTCCAATGAAAAGTACTCTCTCCTAACAGTGGAAAAACTTCACCCTGACTATTAGGTAGCAAATGCCGTCCACTAAACAATACTGTAGCCAAATTACGAGGGTTCAACGGATGTAGAAGCATTGTGAACACGACCAAGAGAGGTAAGTTTGGCAAAAATCTGGGCTAATAAAATAGGCTCTGGTTGTTCCGGC
>CASBQB010000301.1 GCA_949127655.1 Chroococcales cyanobacterium PMM_0086
CGAAGATACTAGTCGGGTAGCTGACTGGGAAAATAGTTCGAGGCCAGGATTATTCTTTCAAAACCCCCCTTTTGTCCCTTCTAAGGTTCAATACGGGGGGTTTTGTCTTTCGTAATAAGAAAAAATAGCAATTCTCAACATTTCTTAATAAGATAGATAAGAGCGTGGAGCATAAATAATGACTACTATTTCATTCGTCAAAGAAAATAAAGAAATTATTGTGGCCAATGGAGCCAACCTCAGAGAGAAAGCCATCCAAAATAGTATAGATATCTATACACTAGGTGGAAAACTAATGAACTGTGGAGGTTATGGTCAATGTGGTACCTGTATAGTAGAAGTCATAGAAGGAGCAGAAAACCTTTCAGAGAAAACAGACTTTGAAGTACGCAAGCTCAAAAAAAAGCCGCAAAGCTACCGTTTAGCCTGTCAAACAATCGTCAACGGACCAGTTAAAATTAAAACAAAACCTTAAATCGCTTAGGTGTAAGCTTTAAACCCAATCTGAATTAAATATACATTTAGACTGACTTTTTAGAGAATAAAGAAGATATTTGAAGCTTGCGCCTATAATGACAAATAGCGATGTGTGAGGTAAAATCAGATGACAGAATCACCCCAACCCTCCCCAGAACAAGAACAACCCAGAAAAAAGGGGAACCTAAAAGGAGTGGTGACTGGACTCGTGCTACTAGCAGGAGCCGGAGGAGTTGTATATTTATATGGACAGAATTTTGTCTATAAACAACTTTCACCACTGGTATCCACTCAACTAACTCAAATTTTGAATAGACCTGTTGAGCTAGGACAGGTAAAAGCATTCTCTCTCAATCATCTAGAATTCGACAAAAGCAAAATACTACCTACTCCAAATGATCCAGACAAAATAACAGTTCCAAAAATCATTGTTAACTTTAATCTCCTTCAATTACTACTAGAACGGAAACTTAACCTTAAAGTAACCGCAATTCATCCAGAAGTGTCACTACAACAAGCTTTAAATGGAAGTTGGTTGCCAACCCCTTTAAATCTCCCCAAACCTGGCGCAAAAGAACTAATTAAAATCGAATTTCAGACTCTACAAATAGAAGACGCTGCAATAACTCTGAGGGCAAGAGATACACAAAAAAAATTAAATCCGCCAGTTCAAGTAAAAATCAAGAATGGTCAAGCCGAATTCTCCTCAAAAGTAGATTTTAACCTAACAGGAGTACTGGCTAATCAAGGTGATTTACAAATTAAAGGACAAGTAGAGCCGAGCAACTTCCTCACAACAGTAAATCTGATTGGCTCCAACCTACAAGCTAAAGAAGTTAGTAAGCTTCTCCCGCTACCTCTAACCTTAGAACAAGGAAGCCTGAATGCCAACCTAAATCTTAACTATAATCCCCAGAAAACTAACCCAATAGAAATAACAGGAATAGCCCAACTAAATCAAGTTGACGCTCGTTTAAGTCAATTACCCCAACCCTTTAAAAAAGCTCAAGGAACCTTGAAGTTTGCAGGCTCAAAGATTATCTTAAATGGAGTTAGTGCCACATTTGGCAGCATCAAAGCTAGAGCAGGCGGGAATTTAGATCTCTTAAAAGGATATCAATTAAACGCTCAAACAGAACCCTTCAGTTTAAAAGATGCCTTAGATACCTTTAAACTTAAAGCACCATCTTTAGTAATAGCAGGTAAAGTAAGAGCACAAATACAACTTACAGGCCAACTAATCAAGCCGAATGTAGCTCTACAAGTACAGTCCAGCCAAGCCTTACAAATAGATCGACTTGCCCTAGCTAATTTTCAAGCCAAAGCTACCCTCCAAGACTCCTATCTCAATCTTCAACAATGGCAAGCAAGACCAAGCATTGGTGGACTATTACAAGGCAACGGACAAGCAATTCTAACACCTGCCAATAAGTCTAATTTTGCCCTTAATTTCCAAGCTAAGCAAGTTCCTGTAGACTCCCTAGCAAGTATCTATTCCCTAAACCTACCTAGCAAAATTGGCTTAGTTCAAGCACAAGGACAAATTAGAGGGAAAGCAGAAAGTGCCAATCAATTGAAAATAACAGGTCAATTGCAGACTATCCTAGCAGGCGGAAAAGTTAATCTAGATAACATACAGTATCAAAGTAAATCTGGACAGTGGCAAGCACAAGTCAAAGCCAAAAACATTCAACTTGCCTCCTTCAATTTACCCATTCAACAAGGAGAAGCTAATGCTGACCTCCAAGTAGCAGGAGTCTTTAAAGCTAATGCAAACCAGGCGTTAAAAGTTCAAGGCAGTGCTAGTCTGGCCTTATCCCAAGGCACAGTCAACATTCCAAATTTGAGCGCTCAAGATGGACAGTGGAAAGCTACTATCACGACAAATGATTTACTCATAGCAGGACTAGTACCCGCTCTTCCGCGACAAATTAAAGGCTCTATTAACAGTAACCTCTCTTTGAGTGGTTCCCTAAAACGTCCGAAAGAAACCCTAGAAGGTCAAGGAACAGTAGCTGTAGCACTAACAGATAATTCCACAATCAAATTAAATCAACTATCTGTCAGTAAAGGACTTTGGAAAACCCGTATCAAAGCAGAAAATATCGCCACAGCGCCCTTTATCCCTAAAATACCGACTGGTCAAGTTAATGGAGATTTTAACTTAGCTGGCACTTTAGATGCTCCCCTAGAAACAATACAGGGAAATGGTTCAGCATCTCTAGACTCAAAACAAGGGCAAGTCAGGGTAAATCAGATCAATCTTTTAGCAGGCAAATTTCAAGCACAGGCCAACCTACAAGATATCCGTCTAGCTAGTTTATCTCCCCAGTTGAAAGGAAAATTAAATGGCGCAGTACAACTACAAGGAGATCTAGCTGATTTAACTCCTCAAGCAGTACAAGTACAAGGGGATCTCTCCTTTTCCCAAGGTCTAAGTATAATAGATCGTCCTCTAGCTGCGCGTTTTAGCTGGCAAGGGAAACGTTTAGAATTACAACAAGTTAGCGCTAAGGGAGTAGATATAAAAGGATGGCTAGACATTAACCCTACTAAAATCAACCAAGGGATAGCAGCATTAGGAGAAGTTTCCCTAAATATAATAGCCACTCATCTTAACTTGCAAGATCTACCCGTCTCTCTACCCCCTGCAGCAGCTAAAATCAAGTACCAGGGATGGCTAGACTTTGCAGGAGGAATAAGAGGTACTCTACAAAACCCCTACATAGACGGGAAAATAGCTCTAGAAAGAGGTATTTTTGGACCTCTCAAATTAGAGAGATTACTAGAAGGCACAGTTAAAGTTAGCAGGGATGCTGGCGCTAATTTAAGACTGAGCGGACAAAGAGATAATATAGCCATAGCTCTTAATTCCCTTTATCAATTACAAGCAGTTGATTTACAATTAAAACCAGTTAAATTAACTGCCAGAACCCAGCAGAGTCAATTACAGCTACAGGTGAGTTATTTATCGTTAGCTTGGCTTAAAGATTTTCTCCCCTATAGTCCAGTCCCTATCCCACCCAACTTAGCAGATATAGCCTTTGGTGGTGATTTTTCGGGAAACTTTAAAATTGACCTCCAGAAAAAAGAGTTGATTAGCGATAATCTCCAAATTGTTAACCCTCTAATAGGCCCTATCCAAGGACAGCAGTTTAGCGGGGATATCAGCTTTATTAATGGGGATCTAACCCTCTCTAAAGCAAGCTTGAAAGTCAATCAAACTCAATACGAACTGAGTGGAGTACTACAAACTAAGAATAATTTAGCTTTTCAAGCAGATGCTAAAATTGCACAGGGACAAATACAAGATATTCTAGCAACCTTACAGATATTTGAAATAGGTGATTTTTCTCGTGGTTTGAGCGCTCCTGTATACGGTAAGGCAAAATCACTCTTTATTCAAAAGCCAACTAAAAATACTCCTTTATTCAATATAGGACAACCAGAAGCAAAAGTCGTCAATCAACTAAAACGCTTTTCAGAAATCAGAACCCTCCTAAGTTTAGAACAACAAAAACGCAAACAAAGCTCTCTGGTACCAGATTTGAGCAAACTTAAAGGAAACTTTGATGCTCAATTCCGCGTTAGTGGCTCTTTAAAACAACCAATAGATGCACAGTTCAATTTTAGTGGTCAAGATTGGCGATGGGATACAATAGCGATCAATGAAGTCCTAGCTAAAGGACAGTTCAAAAAAGGAAATCTCAGAGTAGAACCTGTCAGAATTCAAGTAGGAGAAAGTATTCTCTCTTTTGTGGGAAATCTGAATGATGTTAGTCAAACAGCAGAACTTCAACTAGTTAAAATACCCTTGTCACTAGTTGAAAGTTTCGTTAAATTACCACCTACTTTAAGTATCGGTGGTGTTCTCAATGCCAATCTACTTATTTCAGGCGGTAGAAATAATCCTCAAGCTAGAGGAGAGCTAGTAGTTCTCGATGGTAACATCAATCAAACTCCTCTCGAATCAACCCAAGGGACTTTTAGTTACAATAACAGCCGTTTAGATTTCTTTGCGAGTAGCGTTTTAGCTGCGGGGACTCCACCTCTAACTCTACAAGGAAGTTTTCCCTATCGGTTCCCATTCGCTACAAAGATTCCCCTAAGTCAGCAATTTGCTTTTAATGTTAATTTACGAGACAACAGCTTAATTTTGCTGAATGTTTTAACCAAAGAACAGTTACGCTGGATCAGTGGACGTGGCAAAGTCAATCTCTCTGTTGAAGGTGCTTTGAATTCCACCACTCAGAAAGTCTCCCAACTTCAAGCTAATGGTTTAGTAGAACTACAAGATGGCGTGATTTCTGCTCAATTTATTCCTGATGCACCTTTAACCGATATCAACGGCAAAATTGCTCTGAATTTTGACCGCATTGATGTCAAGGAACTAACAGCCAAATTTAGCGGCTCAGAAGTCAATGTTACTGGAAGCTTACCCTTAACCAGCCCAACAGTTCCGATAACCAGCCCTTTAACCGTCAATTTTGATGGTTTAGCCTTTAACCTCAAAGGACTCTATCAAGGTGGACTACAAGGGCAATTAGTCTTCTCTGGAACGGCACTCAATCCCCGCCTAGGTGGTCTGATTGATCTTTTTGACGGGCAAGTACTTTTAGGGAATCTGGTCAATGAAGGAAAAGAGGTAAATCCAGCTACACAACCCTCTGAAGTTGGTGCAGCGCTAGAGTTTAAGAATTTACAACTCAATCTAAAAAAGAATATTCAACTAACTCAACAGCCCGTTCTCACTTTTAATGCAACAGGAGGAATGACCCTCAACGGGAGTCTAGACCAGCCGCGCCCAGAAGGAACAATAAAACTCACAAATGGACTAATCAATCTGTTTGCTGCCCAATTTCGCCTAGGTCTAGGAGAAGAAAATACAGCTACCTTCACCCCTTCCCGTGGTCTTGACCCCTATTTAAACATTCGCCTGTTTACCTCAGCCGCCGAAACAGTCCGCAATATTGTCCGGGCTGATAATCTCTCTTCAGAAATCAAAGATCCTTTTAGAGGGTCTACAGACGGTCTACAAACAATTCGTATTCAGGCAGAAGTACAAGGCTACGCCAGTCAATTACAGCAAAGTATTAAGCTAAGTAGTACTCCGGCTCGGACTTCAGGAGAGATCATTAGTCTACTAGGAGGTGGTTTTATTGGAGGTGATCCAACGGTAGGGTTAGCCAATATAGCTAGTTCTGCCTTTTTAGGAAGTTTTCAAGAAAGTCTACGTTCAGCTTTAGGGATTACTGAATTGCGGATTTTCCCAACCCAACTAATCAACAGTAGAGATCGGACAGATGCTAGTCAAATTGGTATTGCGGCTGAAGTAGGCATAGATCTCTCACCTAGTCTGTTCTTCTCAGCCCAACAAATTCTCAATATTGATCGACCTGCACAGTTTGGTTTACGTTACCGCATTGATGATAGTCTGGTTATTCGCTCTTCGAGTAATTTCTCAGATGATAATCGACTGGTCATCGAGTATCAACGTCGCTTTTAATTTTACTTAAAGCTGTCCCACATAGCTACAGCACAGGATAGCCTACAGACTCGATTATAGTTCTGATCTTTTCTTTAGCTACAGATGAGTCAATGGTCACGGTCTTACTCTCTACACTTACATCAACTTGAAGAGCGGGATACTGCTCTTTAATAGCATTAGTAATGGCTAACGCACAAGCAGAACAAGCGATTCCTGGTACTTTAAACTCTGTCATTATCTATATCTATTACCATTTTAAAACTGAAGCTTCGCTACCCTGTTCTCTTCTAATTTTGGCATCTTTCTCAAACCATTCTATCACTTGCTCAGATGTCAGGTCTTCTAAAGCTACACCCACATCTAGGGCGATAATTTTTAAAAGACGTAAAGAAGAGATAGTTAAGCGGGTGAGAAACTTATCCGAAGAAGAAAGTAAGGCTTTATCTATATCTGTAGACTCTTCAAGTGTGAGAAATTGAACAGAAGGTAATTCACTCATTTGCTGCTAGTTTTGATTAAATATCCGCACGTATGTTCTCCATTATTCAGCCAATGGGTTCTCTCTACTATACAGTCAGGTAAGATAGCTGAAAACATTTCTAATTCATTTCCACAAACACTGGGATAAGACTCAGCTACCTCTGATATTGCACAGCGATGTTCTAAAAGAATGAACTTATTAGCTGAATGTGGGTAAATTTCGGCCATATACCCCTCCTCTTTCCTCAGTTGCACTAATTTACTCAATCTTTCTTCTATTGAACCCTGTCCTAGATGTTCTTGATAGTCTGCTGCTTTGCGTTCCCATTGTTTCCGCAAGACTTCAAAGACTTGTTCTTCTCCTATGGTCTGACTAAGAGTATCTAAAAAAGATACGGCAAACTCTCCATATCTTGTCGGAAACCTTTCTTTTCCCTGTTTAGTGAGACGATAGAGATATTGTGGCCTTCCCATCCCTACCTGAACCGACTCATATTCAATTAAACCCTCTATTTCTAAATCCTTCAAATGACGGCGTATCGCTTGAGGACTGATTTCTAAAGTTTGGGCGATTTTTTGGGCTTTAGCTTCAGGGCTTTCTAGTAAGTACTTAAGTATTTCCTGCTTAGTTGAAACAGGTTTAGTCATGATACTTGTCACGATTTATCCTATTTATTAGAAAAATTTTAACTTTGACTTTGACAACACCAATGTTGTTATTCTATCCTAGAATAGAGTTAAACAACAAATAGATTGTTTAAGCACCATCAAAGCAACCCTCACTTAAAAAAGCATGAGCGCAACCACAGTAAAAACCCTAGTCAATCAACCCTACAAGTACGGATTTATTACTGATATTGAGTCAGACATGATCCCACGTGGACTCAATGAAGATATTGTTCGCCTCATCTCAAAAAAGAAAAATGAACCAGAGTTCTTGCTAGAATTCCGCTTAAAAGCCTATAGACAGTGGTTGAAGATGACAGAACCAACCTGGCCTCATGTAAGTTATCCAGCAATTGACTATCAAAAGATTATCTATTATTCTGCCCCAAAACAAGAGAAAAAGAAAGTCAACAGTTTAGAAGAAGTTGACCCAACCCTTTTAGAAACCTTCGCCAAACTAGGTATTCCCCTCTCAGAACAGAAGCGTTTAGGTAATGTTGCTGTTGATGCCATTTTTGACAGTGTTTCTATTGCGACTACCTTTAAGGAAAAATTAGCCAAAGAAGGGGTTATCTTCGGTTCTTTTAGTGAAGCAGTCCAAGAACATCCCGAATTAATTGAAAAGTATTTAGGTAGTGTAGTTCCAACTAATGATAACTATTTTGCTGCCCTTAATTCAGCTGTCTTTACTGATGGTTCTTTTGTCTTTATTCCTAAAGGTGTCAAATGTTCGATGGAATTATCGACTTACTTCCGCATTAACAATGGAGAAACAGGTCAATTTGAACGCACCTTAATTGTCGCAGAAGAAGGAGCTAGTGTCAGCTATCTAGAAGGCTGTACAGCACCGATGTATGATAGTAATCAACTCCATGCTGCTGTTGTAGAGTTAGTCGCTCTAGATAGGGCAGATATTAAATATTCTACCGTGCAGAACTGGTATGCAGGAGACGAAAAGGGCAAAGGGGGAATTTACAACTTTGTTACGAAAAGGGGATTATGTAAAGGAGACCATTCTAAAATCTCCTGGACACAAGTAGAAACAGGTTCAGCTATTACCTGGAAATATCCTAGTTGTCTTTTAGTGGGCGATCATTCTATAGGAGAATTTTACTCCATCGCCTTAACTAATAATATGCAGCAAGCAGACACAGGAACCAAAATGATTCATATTGGCAAAAATACCCGCAGTACAATTATTTCTAAAGGTATTTCTGCTGGTAATTCTCATAATAGTTACCGTGGTCTAGTTAAAATGGGACCTAACGCGAAAGGTTCTAGAAACTATTCCCAATGTGATTCTATGTTAATTGGGGATAATGCAGAAGCTAATACTTTCCCCTATATTCAGGTTAATAATAATACCGCCAAAGTAGAACATGAAGCCTCTACTTCTAAAATAGGCGAAGATCAGTTATTTTACTTCGCACAAAGAGGTATTTCTCAAGAAGATGCCCTTTCTATGTTAGTCAGTGGTTTTTGTAAAGATGTCCTCAATCAATTACCTATGGAATTTGCTGCAGAAGCTGATAAACTTCTCAGTCTCAAATTAGAAGGAACAGTCGGTTAATTTTCACCCCTACACCCCACATACATGATTAAAGACAATAGTTCAACAATTCTTTCCATTCAAAACTTAACTGCTGCTGTAGATGATATTCCTATTCTTAAAGGAGTTAATTTAGAGATTAAAGCTGGAGAAATTCACGCCATAATGGGCAGAAATGGTTCAGGGAAAAGCACCTTATCTAAAATCATCTCTGGACATCCTGCTTATCAAGTAACAGGAGGAGAAGTTATCTACAAAGGTGAAAGTATCCTAGAAAAAGAACCCGATGAAAGGGCACTAGCAGGGATTTTCTTAGCCTTTCAATATCCCTTAGAAATTCCAGGAGTAAGTAATCTAGACTTTTTACGTGTCGCTTATAATGCAAGTAGAAAATATAAAGGTTTAGAAGAATTAGATACTTTTGACTTTGAGGATTTAATCAATCAAAAGCTAGATATTGTCCAAATGAATCCAGCTTTTCTGGATCGCAGTCTCAATGAAGGCTTTTCTGGTGGTGAGAAAAAGCGCAACGAAATACTTCAAATGGCTATTTTAGAACCAACATTAGGCATACTAGATGAAATTGATTCAGGACTAGATATTGATGCTTTGAGAATTGTTGCTAATGGAGTCAATCAGTTGACTAATTCTGAAAATGCCTTCTTGTTAATTACTCACTATCAACGTCTACTAAACTATATAGAACCTGACTATGTTCATGTCATGTATGATGGCAAAATTGTCAAGACAGGTAATAAGGAATTAGCGGTAGAATTAGAAGGGAGTGGTTATGATTTTCTGGTGCCTCAAGAAGTAGGTCTGGAGGTAGTTATTTAATGACCTCAATCATTAGTACTTCAATCAAAGTATCTCTATCTTTAGAAAAGATAATCACTCAAATTGAAACCCAGACTTCTGTAATAGATGAAGAGTGGTTAGAAGAGATCAGACAAGAAGCTAAAAAAGCAGTTTTACAGTCTCAACTTCCAAGTAAAAAAGATGAAGATTGGCGCTTTACTGACTTAACCCAGTTCAAAAAATATCAGTATGAAATTGCGGCTGAAGCTACTTTAAAAACTGAACAAATCAGCCCTTTTTTACTTCCAGAAAGTAAGTTAGATCAAATAGTCTTTGTCAATGGAGTCTATCAACCTCAACTCTCTCAAAATCTCTCACCTGGAGTATATGTAGGCAATTTAACAGGACTTTCTCACCCACAAAAAGAAAGAATTGTCAAGTATTTAAGAGCAGATTCTCAAGAGAATGAGGTTTTTAGCTGGTTGAATAAAGCAGGGATGCAGGACTTAGCAATTATTTGGGTAGAACCGAATATAGAAGTTAAAACAGTCATTCAGCTTCTCTTTATCTCCTGTGGTAATCAAACCCCTAGTTTTACTCAACCACAGACATTAATCATAGGGGAAAAAAGCTCTAAGATTCAATTTGTTGAAACCTACACATCTTTAGGAGAAGATAAGACCTACTGGACAAATAGTCTAACTCAAATTTTCTTAGAAGAGAATGCCCAAATACATCACACACGCATACAGCAGGAAGCAAAAACTAGCTTTTATCTAGGTAAAACGGCAGTCAAACAAGAGAGAGACAGTAAATATACAATAGTAGAAATCAGTCTAGGTGGCAGGTTGAGCCGTCATAATCTGCATATCACACAACAGGGAGAACAGACAGAGACTAGACTATATGGTTTAAGTGTAACCAAAGATGAGCAGATTGCCGATACTCACAGTAAAGTAGCTTTAAGCTGTCCTTATGGAACCGTTGAACAACTACACAAATGTATTTTAGATGACCGTAGTCAAGCCATCTTTAACGGTAAAGTACTTGTACCCAAAGCAGCCCAAATGACAAACGCAGCGCAATTAAACCGCAATCTTTTACTTTCAACAGGTGCTCAAGTTAATACAAAGCCTGAACTACAAATCACTGCAGACAATGTAAAATGTTCACATGGCGCAACAGTAAGTCAGTTAGAAGAAGATGAGATCTTCTATTTAAGGAGTCGTGGACTGACCCAAGCACAATCTAGACACTTATTAGTTGATGCTTTTGCGGCTGAAATTATTGACCTGATCCCCTATTCATCCTTGCGTCAAAGCATACTTGACTATATCAAATGATTACCCAAACTAAAAGCCTAGCTACTAAAATA
>CASBQB010000302.1 GCA_949127655.1 Chroococcales cyanobacterium PMM_0086
GAAAGTTCAGCGAAGATCTCCTGAAAGTTTTCATTAACTGCTTCATATGCTTCTTTAAATGCTCTGAGTCTCAAGGTTTGAAAGTTCTCAATTCTTAATAGTAATTCAGTTCTTTCCCCAATAATTGTATTGAGTCTCTCTGTAAGTTCTTGTAGTCTCTCTTGTGTTTGTTCATATTCTTGTAGTGCTAACATATTAACAGGTTCCATCGCCTCTAGTTGCTTGTGCATCTGTTTGATGTTCTGCTGAACTTTTTGTAAGGTAAGGTCAGATGGAACTATTTCAGGTAAAGGTTCTGGCAGTTCTGCTTGTTGAATTTGTATTTCTTTTTTTAGTTCTTTGAGGTTCTCTTGTTTCTCCTGAATTGTTGTCTGTATTTTTTCTAATGACCAGATTTTCTGCTGTTGATTATTCTGTATATTTTTGAGTTGATTCTCTAAATTATCTCTTTGTTGTTTCCTCTCTTTAATACGTTCATTCAACTGTTGAGATTTAGCTTGATTGACTTTTATTTTTTCTTCTAAAGTATTTTGCCTAATATCTAAGGCTATTCTTTGTTCTTCTAAATCTAAAAGTGTCTCGTTAATTTGCTGTATTGTTTGTTGGGTTTCGACTATCTTCTCTTCTAAACGCTGCTGTGAGTTCCGGTAATCTTTAAGTTGATTTTGAGCTTGTTGATATTCCTGCGTTTTCTGTTGTAATTTGTTCTCTTGTATCTGAATCAATTTCTGGATTTCTTGCCATTCACTATGGGTTTGAGATGCTTCTAAAGTAGTTAATTTATCCTGTTGTTTTTTAAACTGTGTTTCTAATAGCGGAATCTCTCTCTCTAAGCCTTCTAAAATTTGCTCAACTTCCTGTAATTCCTGCTGGATTTGTTCTACTTTTTCTTCCAAGTTATTACCTTGTATCTTAAAGTTTTCTCTCTCTTTTTGAAGTTGCTGCAGATGTAATTGTTGTTCTCTTTCTTCCTGTCTAATTTCTGTTAATTTTTTGGTTGTTTCTTGGACACTTTGCTCTTTTTTCAGTAACTTCTGTTCAGAATGAATTAACATCTGCTCTAAGTCAGTTAGGCGCTTTTTAAGATTAGTTGTTTCTTCAATATCTCGGTTAACCATTACACCAAAATGAAGGCTAGAACGATTAGCTTGACTACCTCCTGTCATTGCACCTGTTGTTTCTAATAGCTCTCCTTGTAAGGTGACAAGACGATATTTACCTAAATGTGGACGGGCTGTATCTAAATTATTAAACACTAAAGTATTACCAAAAACATATAAAAAGATATTGCGATAACGTACTTCAGAAGAGACTAATTCTACTGCAGGCTTAATAAAGCCTTGAACATGACGTAAAGAGGAAAAATCAGCTAGACGGGGGGTATTGATTTTATTAAGAGGTAAAAAGGTAGCCCGTCCTGCTCGTTTTTGTTTAAGTAATTGTATTCCTGCTGCAGCAATAGTATCATCTTCAACTACTATCTGACCGAGCCTACCACCTGCAGCAATTTCTAAGGCTAATTGATATGAGGACTCAACCTGACCTAATTGGGCAACTAGACCACAGACCCCAGGTAAATCAGATTGTAAGATAAGTTGGGTTGCATAAGTGCCTTGTGCTTCCTGTTGGGCTTGTTGGGTAGCTTCTAGGCGATCTAATTGACGCAGTTTCTCTCTTTGTTCGACTAAAAGACGGGTTTGTGTTTCCTGTTGGAGTGTTTGCTGCTGTCTAGATTGGGTTAATTCTTGGGCAATAGTTTGGATCTGGTTTTGAATTGTGGCTATTTTAGTATTTAGGGTTGCCAAATCATGCTCTTTTAGAGTAAGATCTGATTGTATGGTGGATAGATTCTGTCTATTACTATCTAAAGTTTTCTGAAGTTGCTGAAATCTTTCCCCTAGTTGAGCCTTTTGAGTGCGTCTAGGTTCAAGTTCTTTCTGTAATGCTGCTATTTTACGAGCGAGATTACTCTGTTCCTGTAACCAAGCTTCCCCAATGTTAGATAATTCATGGGCCTGTTCTCTGGTGGTTTTGAGTGCGTTTTGAGCTTGTTGATAGTTTTGCTCAATTAAGGGGAAAGTCTGGGTAAGTAGAGCTTGATTTTCATGGAGTTGCTGCAGCGACCCTTGAGAGTCTGCTAAACTCTGTTCTAGATGTGATTTACGTTCTTGAGTGTTATCTATCTGTGAGGAGAGTTGTTCTTGTTGGCTGTGGAGTTGTTGCAGTTGAGCATTTTGAGTGGCTAAGGTAGCAACTATAGCTAGTTGTTCTTCTTCCCCTAAAGCCTTGACTTGACGGTTTAACTGTTCTAACTGTTCATTAACTATGCCTATTTCTTCTGTAGTCTGGGTGAGTTCTTCCTGAAGCTGACTATAATTTTGTTGATGGTCTATGATGGACTGCTGTAGTTCTTGAGCCTTATTTTCTAGTAGTCTGTATGAGAGAACCTTTTCTATTTGTTGTTGGTGCTGTACATTACTTTTAATTTGTTGATATTTTTGAGCTTTCAGTCTATCTGTAGCGAGACGTTCACTCTGTTTAACTAACTCCTGTTCGATAATTCGACACCGATCCTCTCTTTCTCTGACTTCTTCTAGAGTCTCTTTAGTCTTTTCTATTTTACGATCAAATTCAGCTACCCCGGCTAATTCATCAATTACGATGCGTCTTTCTTTATTGTTCATTGTAATGATGCGGGTGACATCTCCTTGCAGAACAACATTATAACCTTCAGGATAGATGCGTAGACGGTTTAACTGTTCATGGAGTTCTGTGGCAGTGCATACTTGATTATCTATTAAATAAGTTGAGGTATAGTTTCCCCCTGGAGATACCTTAAGACGACGGGTAACAGTCCATTCAGGGTTATCATTATCTAGGTCACAGAGGTCAAAGGTCACCGAGACTATAGTTTCTTTTGTTTTACGCGCGTTACCCTGTGTATTGTTAACGAGATCAGGTAGTCTATCTGCACGCATCCCTTTAGATGTTGCTAGTCCTAAGCAGAACAACAGACCGTCTAAAATATTAGATTTACCCGACCCATTAGGTCCAGAAATAACTGTAAACCCAGTCCGCAAGGGTATTTCTATTGTTCCACCAAAGGACTTGAAACCAGTGAGTTCTACCCGTTTAATATGAACCATTATGCTAGAAGAGATTCCTAAGCACAATTATAGTGTTTTTATCCTTTCCGGTTCCGGTGGCGAATTGAGTGGTGAGGGGGGCTTTATTCATGTATGATCCCAACCATAACCCTCTCACAACAATTTATCAGAGATAGAACAAATGCACAAAAAATCTGCTCACACTAGGTTTAACTACTTTAGGCCTACTCACTGCTTCTGTATCCGCTAATGCTGCAGTCTTCAACTTTTCCTATACTGGTACTGCAATAAGTGCTGCAGGAACTTTGACAACTGATGCTGCAGGAACTTTGGTAACTGGTATTACTGGTATCAGAAATGGTGTCAATATTACATCATTACTTCCAGCAGGGGGCTATGCTTTTAATGATAATGGGTTCAACCCAAGTGGTAATCCTGCTTTTTTGACTTTTAATGGAGTGTCTTATGAAGTCTTGGGTGTTGATAAGTACAATTTCTTTTATGATTTTGATAATACGGCTGGAGGCGGTATAGGGTACTTTGATTTTATTGGTACGGGAACTCCTACTGCAGTTACAGCAACCTTTACTCCTGTTCCTGAACCGTCAATGGTTTTCGGTTTTGTAGCATTAGGGATAGGTGTAGGTTTGAAGCGTAAATTAGGGTAGCCCCCCTAACCCCCCAATTCTGGGGGGAACCTGATGTACCACCTATTCTCAATAGGAAAACGGTATACTTTACTATTAACTAATAAAGTCAAATAGTTTCCTTCAAAATTGATTTTTTCAATCTGATGTAACTTTTTCATTGTTTACACTCAGATATTTAAAGATTAGGTAAAGGTAAAGCTGTGATTACAAAACGGGTAACAGTCGCCAAAACCACTGTACTCAAAACACCAATTAATCTCAAGATTTGAGATCTTTGAGAACCGTTAACTTCTTGAATATCTTCTTTAAGATCTTTGAAGTTGTAATCGGTTTGATTTTGCCTTTCTTCTAATCTAACCTGGGATACTTTAATCTCTCTAATTTCTTCTAAAAGCTTCTCAAATTTTAGATTACTCTCCTCAAATTTCTTATTGGTATCTTCAAAAAGCTTCTCAAATTTTTGGTTAATATCTTGGGATAGTCTGTCTATTTTGTTGTTAGTATCTTGAAAAAGCTTCTCAAATTTCAGATTACTCCCCTCAAATTTCTTATTGGTATCTTGAAAAAGCTTCTCAAATTTTTGGTTAGTATCTTGGGAAAATTTCTCAAATTTTTGGTTAGTATATTGGGATAGCTTGTCTATTTTGCTGTTAGTATCTTTTATATCTTTTCTAATTTCTTGCAGCAAACTGGCTAAATCTAGTTCGATGGTTAGACTCATATTAGGATTCTCCTAAAGTTAGATTAAACTTTCACTATTCCCTTGATTGCACATTAGGGAACTCCTTAGATCAATTATAGTAACATCTCTGGTTTCTTTTTGTCTCTGATGATCCCAGAACACCTGTAATGCTAACTAGGTGATTCTCTTTGACTATAGTTTATCTTATATCTCTAATTTGCCATAAATGAGATAAGCGAATAGATCATGGATCGAACCGCCTAGTTAGCTCAAAAAAAACCGTTAGCTTATTTAAGCTTTATTCCGCTTCGCCACCTTGAATTTTAAGAAGGAGAAAACCCCAAGCTAAACCAGCTAAAACGAGTACAAAAGCGACAATTGCTCCATTGAATAACATACTTTCTGCAGTCATTGTGAGTTCTCCCTA
>CASBQB010000303.1 GCA_949127655.1 Chroococcales cyanobacterium PMM_0086
ATGACTCGTAAAGGTGACTCGATTACCCTCTCAATCTCAGAAAGAGATAAAAAAGCATTAGAAAGCCTAGCTGCTGAATTTGGCATGACTTGGGGAGATAAACCCAGTATATCTAAACTAATAAAAGAGATAGCTCGTAAAGAACTAACAATTGGGGTAGATCATAACTGGTCAAAACAACGCATAGACAGTTTAGAACAGGCTAGAAAACTCCTCTTTGATCTTGGTTATGATGTAGATTCTCAAGAAATTGCTCGTCTTCTCCTAGATAGACCAGAACTATTTGAGCTTGAACGCAATAAACTAGAACAATTTTTAGCTAAGGTCAACCCTAAATGGAGGCAAAAAATTGATAGTTATATTAAACAACAACAACCCTTTCGTTTAACTTACTCGGATGTTACAGAAAGAGAATGGCACTTTACGATACTTCATGCTACTTTTCGTACGCTAGAAAAACATCAATATTTAGTCTGTACCTGTGAAGAAACCCAAGGAAATCAAGATATTCCAGAATTAAAACATAATTGGACATTGCGACTAGACCGCATTTCCGAAGCTGTTATTACTCCTATTAAACTACCTTGGCAAAAAGAATTAGATCAAATAAGCGTTCAATTTCGAGTCTATGGAAATTTAGCGTTTGCTTATACGAAAGCAGATAGTAAATCATCAGATGATCTAAGTGTCAGTGACATAGATGGAGATCCACCAAGGGTGACTATTACCCGCAATATTTACAGTACTTTCTGGTTTTTCCGCGAAATTTCTGGTTATTGGGATAACTGTCTGATTATTTCTCCAGACTCTGTTAGAGAGCGCTTTAAAACAAAAGTTCAATTACTACATCAACAATATGAAGACTGAGAATGAACTACTTATTCCTAGCCAAGTGCCGAGGTATGGGGTTACTTTTAGGGGCGCAAGCAACCTGCGCCCTAAAAGTTGCTAAAATCTGCCTAAAGACCTAAAGATAGGTAAACTATCTAAAACCAATCCAGTACAAAGAAGCATGATATAGATAATTGAAAACTTAAAGAGAGAGCGGGCCATTACTCTATCGGTGGGAGAGCTTTTAAGTTGCCAAGCTTTTTTTAAGAAAATACCACCTAAAAATAAAGCAAATACTCCATAGATAACGCCCGAAACCCCTAAAGGATAGATAAAGACAAAACTCAGAGGAACTACCAAAAGAGTATAGAACCAAATTTGCACAGTAGTTTGTTCTTCCCCAACAACCACAGGTAACATAGGTACTTTAACTTGAGCGTAATCATCTTTGAGCATCAAGGCCAAGGCCCAGAAATGAGGGGGAGTCCAGAGAAAGATCATCAGAAAGAGCATCCAAGCAGTCAAAGAAAGATCTCCAGTCACCGCAGCCCAACCCACTAGAGGAGGAATAGAACCTGCAGCACCACCAATAACGATATTTTGAGAAGTATGACGTTTGAGAAGATGAGTGTAGATAAGTAAATAGAAAACAATACCAGAAAGAGCTAACCAAGCACTGAGTAGATTTACCCACAAACTAAGTATAGTAAAAGAAGCTAAACCTAAAAACAGGGCAAAAATCAGAGCATGACGAGGCTGTACGCGACCAGAAGGAATAGGACGGTTTCTAGTCCTCTCCATAGTGTAGTCAATATCTTGATCGTAGATACAGTTGAGAGTTTGAGCAGATGCTGCAGCTAAGGTTCCGCCTAAAAGAGTTAAAATCAGTCTAACTGGGTCAACCTCTCCATCTCCAGCTAACCACATAGCCGCTGCAGTGGTAATAAGAAGTAAAGGAATAATGCGGGGTTTGGTCAGTTGATAATAACTTTGAAGAACTTGGCCAAAGTTGTGATTTTGTCTAATAAATGGGGTATCAATCATAATTTCACCGCTTGAGCCTGACGTTGGGCTAGGATATTAAGAGCAACTAAGACAGATAATAGCAAAGTTGCAATAGTGTGATGAGTTACTGTAAGGGCTTCTACTTGTAAATGAAGTCGTAAAGTAGCAACACCTAGCAAGATTTGTAAAACAAGTAGTCCTGTAGCAGATAAGGCTAGTCTTTTCAATACAGGAGATAAAGAAGGGTTTTTCATGGCTACAAAAGCGACCAGCAAAACAGCTAACGTTGCAGGGACTACCCCCAAAAGATGACTATTCATCACTTGACAGAGTTGAGAGTCATTCAGACATTGATGCACTGCCCAACGAGAAGCAACAAGTCCACCTAAGACACTTTGAGCATAAATTACGATAGTAGCAACTAAACTACTCCAGAAGAGTGTTTTAGTTGTTCCTGTTGGTTGGTATTCAGTCGATGCAACAGCCATACCAACCAGAGTACTTAGAAAAATCAAAGCAGTCCCTAAATGAGCGGTAACAATATCAAAGCGCAGTAAATGAGTAACCGTCAGTCCACCTAAAACTCCTTGAAAAACAATTAAGCCTAAAGCTAAAGTAGCTGTTTTGGGAAACCAAGTAGGTAACTGCTTTTGGAAAAACCAGGATAAACACATTAATGCAAAGATACTAACACCAATCAGAGCAGCATCTAGACGATGAAACCACTCTAAAAAGACTTGTAAATTGAGGATATATTGCCCAGGAATTAGTTTTCCGTAACAGAGGGGCCAGTCTGGACAAGCCAGTCCGGCATTCATTACTCTAGTCGCGCTACCAACCATCATAAGGGCTACTGTGGCTATAGCTATCTTCCAGACGAAACGACGCATCCTGGTAATGACCAGGGGACTAGAGGAGGGAAAGTTAAGAACAGATTCGCTCTGCATTATTTTTATAAGTTCCTTGTTTCAATCCCTCATAGGGATTATTGTGTTTACTAACAGCAAGCTCCAGAACCCCTACCCGCAAATATTTTAACATATTAATGTTAAAAACACCAAATGCAATCCAAATGCTTGAGAGCTTAAGACTTCAAATTCTACCTAACTAAATCTAGCAGACTAATTTCAATTCTGAAGCTCCAGGTTATCACTCTAGCCTAATCCTAAAGAAAATATAAAGATATGTAGATAAAGTTATCTAGATACCTAACTCATTTAAAGAGGATAGCTTACGCTTGAAGGGTAGGAAATCAAAAAAATCTAAAGAGCCGTGAATATTCCAAGTAACATCATCACCCTGATTATAGGGATTACCTTAACCCTAGTAAGTCTTTGGTATGGACAAAATCATGGACTAATGCCCGTAGCAGCTTCCTCTGAAGCTGAACTGATCGATGATATCTTTAATGTGATGATGACCATAGGCACAGGTTTATTTCTTTTAGTACAAGGTATTTTAATTTATTGTGTAATCCGTTTTCGGCGCAAGAAAGGGGATAACACTGATGGACCACCAATAGAAGGCAATGTCCCCCTAGAGATCCTCTGGACAGCCATTCCTACAGTCATTGTCTTTATGTTATCTATTTACAGTTTTGAAATCTATAACAGCATGGGTGGACTTGATCCCCACGCAGCACATGATGTAGGTCTACACGCCCATCATTCGGCTCACAAAGAAGGTAAAAATCTGCTGGCTCTAAATCTCGACTCAGACAAGTTAGCCTATGGTTTAGGTATATCACCTGAGTCAGGGCAAGAAGACCCCTTAATAGTCAATGTCAATGCTATGCAGTATGCTTGGATTTTTACCTATCCCGATACTGGGGTAGTTTCTGGAGAAATTCACGTTCCACTAGGCAAAACTGTTCAACTAAATATGGCTGCAGCAGATGTTATTCATGCCTTCTGGTTGCCAGAATTTCGGATCAAGCAAGATGTTATCCCTGGTAGGACTACAGAACTTGTTTTTACTCCTAACAAGACTGGACAATATCCAGTGATTTGTGCAGAACTTTGTGGCGCTTATCATGGTGGGATGAAGACCATGCTCTATGTTCAAAGTCCAGAAGAGTATGATCAATGGGTGCAAGCTAATACTATAGCACTTAAAGAAACAGTAGACCCCCAAATAGTAGCTACTGCAACACCGGAAGGGGAGTTTCTAGCGCCCCATGTTCAGACTTTGGGACTAGCTTTAGAAAATACTCAACTGCAAAGGCTTCATATTCATCATTAGAAAATAAAAACCCTATGACCGCACCAACAGAAGTCTTAATAACTTCAGAGACTGACCAACATCCACCAACGATACAACGCAAATGGCAAGACTACTTCACCTTTAATACAGATCATAAAGTAATTGGTATTCAATACCTAGTTACCTCCTTTATTTTCTACTTTGTCGGTGGCCTATTTGCTGAAATAATGCGCACAGAACTAGCTACCCCTGAGCCTGATTTTATCAGTCCTGAATTCTATAATCAGGCGATGACACTACATGGGACTATAATGATCTTCCTCTGGATTGTCCCAGCTGGAGCAGGTTTTGCTAATTATCTGATTCCTCTGATGGTCGGGGCTGAAGATATGGCTTTCCCGCGCCTCAATGCGATCGCTTTTTGGCTAACTCCACCAGGAGGCGTATTACTGATGACCAGTCTTTTAGTAGGTGCACCTCAATCAGGTTGGACATCATATCCTCCTTTGAGTCTTTTAAGTGGTAAATGGGGTCAAGAATTGTGGATTATGAGTCTTTTACTTGTAGGAACTTCCTCAATTTTAGGCTCAATCAATTTCATCACCACCATGCTTAAAATGCGCGCTCCAGGGATGGATATTCATAAAATGCCCTTGTTTTGCTGGGCTATGTTAGCAGCTTCAGCCTTGATGTTACTCTCTACCCCTGCTCTAGCTGCAGCTTTAATTCTCCTCTCTTTCGATTTGATTGCTGGGACTAATTTCTTTAACCCAACCGGAGGCGGTGATCCCATCGTCTATCAACATCTCTTCTGGTTCTATTCTCATCCAGCAGTTTACATTATGATTCTGCCGTTTTTTGGGGCTGTTTCTGATGTGATCCCAGTGCACGCGCGTAAACCTATTTTTGGTTATCGGGCGATTGCCTATTCTAGTTTAGCAATCAGTTTCTTGGGCTTGATTGTTTGGGCACATCATATGTATACAAGCGGCACCCCCGGTTGGTTACGTCTCTTTTTTATGGCCACCACTATGTTAATTGCTGTACCTACAGGCATTAAAGTCTTTAGCTGGTGCGCCACAATGTGGGGCGGTAAAATTAGCCTCAATACTGCCATGCTCTTCGCTATTGGGTTTGTTTCTTCCTTCGTAATAGGGGGTATTACTGGGGTCATGTTAGCCTCAGTGCCAGTTGATATTCATGTCCACGATACTTATTTTGTTGTAGCACATTTTCACTATGTCCTCTTTGGCGGAAGTGTACTAGGTCTGTTTTCGGGCTTCTATCATTGGTTTCCCAAAATGACAGGCAGGATGATTAATGAACCGCTAGGCAGAATGCACTTTGCTCTAACTTTTATTGGCTTGAACTTGACCTTTATGCCTATGCACGAATTAGGTCTAATGGGCATGAATCGCCGAATTGCCCTCTATGATCCCCAATTTCAACCTCTCAATCAATTGAGTACTTGGGGTGCTTATATTCTGGCAGTTTCTACAGTACCGATGCTGATTGCTATCTTCTGGAGTCTTGTTAAAGGTGAAAAAGCAGGCAATAATCCTTGGAATGCTTTAACTTTAGAATGGCAGACTACTTCTCCCCCACCAATCATCAATTTTGAAAAACAACCTGTTGTCTTAAGCGGACCTTATGACTATGGACATCATAACGATGATCCTGCTTTGATTGTGCAGCCTTTCACTGAAGCTAACGCTCAATTACCATAACAGGAGAGGATCATTATGCAAAGTCAAGCTCTTGAAGAGTCCCAATTAACTCTCAATTCTCATACTCCTACTGATGCTCATCATGGACATCCCGATCATCGTCTCTTTGGTTTAGTACTTTTTTTAGTAGCAGAAAGCATGATCTTTATCGGTCTTTTTTCAGCCTTTCTACTCTATCGTGCCACAGTACCAGTCTGGCCACCCGAAGGAACACCAGAACTAGAATTACTTTTACCAGGTGTTAACAGTTTGATTCTAATTTCTAGTAGCTTTGTCATGCACAAGGGACAGACCGCTATTAGAAAAAATGATCTATCTGGTTTGCGCTTTTGGTTTGGTCTGACTGCCTTAATGGGAGTAATTTTTTTAGCTGGTCAGTTATACGAGTATTTCCATTTGGAATTTGGTTTAAGAACTAATCTCTTTGCCAGTTGCTTCTACGTTCTGACTGGCTTCCATGGTCTTCATGTCACTTTTGGGCTGTTACTAATCCTGAGCGTTCTTTTCCGTTCTCTCAAGGCTGAACACTATAGCAGCAAGAGTCATTTCGGCGTGGAGGCAGCAGAACTATACTGGCACTTTGTCGATGTTGTTTGGATTATTCTCTTCTTTCTAGTTTATTTACTCTAAAGTCCCACCATTTTTCACATAGAGAGAAGCAGCTGTTTCTCTCTATTTTTATGTCTACTATTCCTAAAGTAGTAGACAATTGTTGGACAACCTTAAATTAAATCAAACATTAGACACTTGAAAATTCTTTAAACTTAGGTTAAATTGTCGGTAGACTAGAAACAAATCTCTCAAAAACAAGATTAAGTTGATAACAAACAGAATAAAATTGTTTTGTTTGTTTTATTTGTTTGATTTAATTTCCAGTCAGAGTGCAGAAAAAGAAACCTTAAAACGAGGATTGCTCTAAGCTTTAATGAAATATGGATATAACCAATCAATTTTTTTACATAGACTACGGTTCAGGGAACCTAGCCATGAAAAATTATCCTTTGTTAGCACAAACTAACGGTACTACAGTCACGGTTATTGATCCTAGTGGTCAATTTTTTTCCGGTATTGGCGCTTTTTTGCCTAATTTGCTCGGTGCATTAGCCATTCTAATTATTGGCTGGTTAGCGGCTCTGCTTGTGTCCTCAACAATTGAAGCATTGCTCAAAAAAACTAACTTAGATAATCGTCTGGCCGCTTGGATATCTGGCTCACAATCAGGAGAAAATGCGGTTCCTATAGAAAAATGGATTAGTACCGCCATTTTCTGGCTAATCATGCTCTTTGTCCTGAATGCCTTTTTGAGTGCCCTCAATTTGACTGTAGTTTCTACACCACTGAATGCTTTCTTGCAACAGATATTTAGTTATCTGCCCAAAATTGTCAGTGCTTTAGTTCTATTGGGCGTAGCTTGGTTATTGGCAACTTTAGCCAAGGCATTAGTTGTGCAAGGACTAGGAAGATTCAATCTAGATGCCCGGATTGCCCAACAAACCGGAACAAGCACAGGCGTTAGCCCCTTGGCACTTAATGAGACGTTCGGTAATGCCCTATATTGGTTTATTTTCCTATTTTTCCTCCCCCTAATTTTGGGAGTCCTGGAACTACAAGGACCACTTCAACCAGTACAAAATTTACTTAATCAGATTCTTTCAGCACTGCCCAAAATTCTCACAGCAATTTTAATCGGTGCAATTGGTTGGTTGATTGCCCGAATTGTGCGGCTAATCGCTACTAATTTCTTAGAAGCGGTCGGGACTAATCAAATAGGAGCGAAGATCGGCTTAAGGCAGAGGGCAGACAGTCTATCCCTTTCGGAATTACTAGGAACAGTCGTCTACATATTAATCCTAATTCCAACGGCAATTGCTGCTCTTAATGCCCTGGAAATTGCCGCAATTTCTGGACCTGCTGTGGGCATGCTAGGTCAGATTTTAAATGCTCTGCCCAAAATTTTCACAGCAGTATTAATTTTGGCAATTTCTTATGCAATCGGTCGATTTGTGGCTGATTTAGTGACTCAGATTTTGACTAGTATCGGGTTTGATAATGTTTTTACTTGGTTAGGCTTTCCTGTCGCTCCTAAACGTCCTTTGACAGGTAGCCCTCTAGAGACCCCAGAGGATTTTCCCTCAACTCTTTCAACTGGTCCTACCCTGCCCAGGCAAACACCTTCAGAAATTGTTGGGATTATAGTGCTAATTGCCATAGTACTAACAGGTGCAGTGGCTGCAGTCGAAAAGCTAGAATTTTCAGCCTTGACGGCGATTGTCAATGCAATTCTGGCAGTTTCTGCAAATGTAATTAGTGGGCTAGTTGTATTGGGAATAGGGCTATATTTAGCCAATTTAGCTTTTACAGTAATCACGCGCTCAGGTGGTCGCCAAGCTAACTTTCTCGGACAAACGGCTCGTATTGCGATTATTGCCTTCTCAGCAGCTATGGCTCTTGATAGGATGGGTGTTGCCCCCAATATCGTTAACCTAGCCTTTGGGTTACTACTAGGCGGCATTGCCGTAGCGATAGGTCTGGCCTTTGGTCTAGGTGGTCGCAGTGTAGCTGATGAATTGCTGCGCGACTGGCTTAGTTCCTTTAAGCAAAAGTAAGTAAAAAGCAGAGGAGGCTGATCAGAGTTTTGTCTTACCCTCCTCTACCTAAGCAACTTGATCTGATTTACAATTGAGTTAAAAATAATTTAGCTCCTCTTTTGGTAGGAGAAAGGTTGCGGTAAAGTCTTCTTAATGACCAATATAAGCTTCAAATTAGGTATTGTCGGTGGAGGAGTGATGGCAGAAGCTATTCTCTCTAGACTCCTGGAAACAGGAGTCTATCAACCTCAACAAGTAATAGTCAGTGAACCTGTAGCTACTAGACGTGATTATTTACAACAAGGTTATCAAGTTCAGGTTACAGAAGATAATTCAGAAGTAGCCCTTGTTCAAGATGTAGTTTTATTAGCGATAAAACCCCAAGTTTTAGATAGTTTACAGTTTTTTTCTTTTAAAGCAGAAGTATTAATATCTATCCTGGCAGGAGTACCAATTAATCGGTTACTGAAGACCTTTTCCACCCGTCCCATTATTCGTGCTATGCCCAATACTCCAGCAACAGTAGGTGCAGCAATGACAGCAATGAGTATAGGACCTGGAGTAGAAAATAAACATCTAGAACTAGCTCAAAAGATTTTTAGGACAATTGGACAGGTAGTCGAAGTACCAGAGTCTCTAATGGATGCAGTAACGGGACTCTCTGGTTCAGGACCTGCTTATGTAGCGATCTTGATTGAATCTCTAGCTGATGGAGGAGTAGCAGCAGGATTATCTCGTACAATAGCCCTACAACTAGCGATACAGACTGTTTTAGGTACCGCACAACTTCTGCAAATATCTAATTTACACCCAGCCATACTTAAAGATCAAGTTAGTAGTCCAGGTGGAACAACTATTGCCGGAGTAACCGCTTTAGAAGAAGGAGGCTTTCGCGCAGCCATTATACAAGCCGTTTTAGCCTCTTATAGACGTTCCCAAGAACTAGGTAAGGTTTGAATTGTTCAAAGTCTTCTTAGATCTGGATTTAAGATAGAATCATTAGTATCTTAAGACAGGATGTTTATTTTAAAATTTGTTTGAGTCCCGTTTAAGAACAAGATTGTTAAACTATAAAAGAGACACATTCTGAGTCAAGGAAAGTTTATGAAAGTTATTCTCCAAGCCAAACTCAGTGATCCACATCTCGATAGTAATCTGGCCAGTAGTCAGAGACAGGTAGAAATATCTATAGCAGCAGAACAAGGACAAGAACAAGTTAACTCCGCACCTCTCAACTTATGTTTAGTTCTGGATCACAGTGGTTCTATGAGTGGTAGACCCATAGAAACAGTCAAAGAGGCAGCTATGAAACTTGTAGACAAGTTATCCCCAAATGACCGGATCTCTGTAATTGCCTTTGATCACCAAGCTAAGGTCATTGTACCTAATCAAACTGCAGCTAATGTGACTTCAATTAAAGAAAAAATCCACCAACTCAAACCAGCGGGCGGAACAGCAATTGATGAGGGCATGAAATTAGGCCTAGAAGAGTCAGCACTAGGAAAAAAAGAGAGAATTTCTCAACTCTTTTTACTGACTGATGGAGAAAATGAACATGGAGATAATCAACGCTGTCTCAAGATTGCTCAATTGGCTCCAGAATATAATATTACTCTCAATACTCTGGGTTTTGGTGCCCATTGGAATCAAGATATCTTAGAGAAAATTGCCGATCTCGGAGGAGGCTCACTCTCTTATATTGAAAAGCCAGAACAAGCGGTTGCTCAATTTACTAAGCTGTTCACTCGCATTCAATCAGTAGGTTTAACTAACGCTCATCTTCTCTTAGAGTTTATCCCAGAAATCCGTTTAGCTGAATTAAAACCAATCGCTCAAGTAGCCCCTGAAACGGTAGAGTTAGTTCATACATTTGAACAGCCTAACTGGTCAGTCCGTCTAGGAGATTTGATGATGGGTACCTCTAGGCAAATTTTAGTCAATATCTATGTTAGTAAATTAGCACCAGGTCTGCATCAAGCTGGGACTGTTTATGTTCGCTATGATGATCCAGCCACAGGAGAAGTAGGCTTACTTTCAGAAAAAATACCTTTGGAGTTAGAAGTACAAAATACCTATAAAGCAGAACCAGATCCCCAAGTACAGAAGTCTATTTTAACACTGGCTAAATATCGTCAAACACAACTAGCCGAAACAAAACTTCAACAAGGAGATCGAGTAGGGGCAGCAACCCTTCTGAAAACAGCCGCGAAAACAGCCCTACAATTAGGGGATGAGAAAGCTGCCACAGTTCTACAAAGCAGCGCAACCCGTTTACAGGCAGGAGATGAACTGACTGAGGAAGACCGCAAAAAAACCCGTATCGCCTCGAAAACAACTTTAGATATCTAAGGAAAAGTTAAGCAGGTGATCCCTCACTCTGATAGACTTTTGACTGAAGTTATAAATCTAAAGTACGACATTGTTCGGAGGTTTAATAAGAGTGGAAAATACACTAGGCTTAGA
>CASBQB010000304.1 GCA_949127655.1 Chroococcales cyanobacterium PMM_0086
ACATAATCCGCAAAGTAAAACCAAATGTCTTTGACTATGGTTTAAAGGGCTTGCCGTTTAGCCCTGTAGTGGTTGACCCATTACGAACACACGATTTTCTACAAGTCGCGTGAACGGTTAACTCTTAATTATTTAGCCAAGCAGTTAAAGCAAGTGCTAAAGCATCAGCCGCATCATTAGGACTGGGAATCTTCTCTAACCCTAATTCCCTAGCTACAGCCTCTTGAACAGCCCTTTTATCCGCCTTGCCATAGCCAGTCAGAGCTTGTTTAACTTGGTTGGGGGTATACTCAATATAGGGTATTTTTAATTGTGCTAAGACTAATAAAATTACGCCTCTGGCTTGAGCAACAGGTATTGTAGTACTCATGCGATAGAAAAAGAGTTTCTCAATTACGACAAAATCTGGACTTAATTCTGGCAACAATTGATGTAAGTCATCAAAGATCACTACTAAGCGAGCACCGAAATCCAAATCAGAACTAGTTTCAATAACACCGACATCATCTAGTTTAACTGAGGCCTTTTGGTCTACTCTCTGACATACAATTGAGCCAAATCCTAAAATAGCAAAACCAGGATCTATGCCCACAATTCGAGTTTCTTTATTTGGCAACTTTGCGCCTCATTCTGTAATCTAATTGACTAAGTAGTTTGGCAAATGCCTTAATTTTTGTCAAACGTCCCTCACTCACTCAGTTCTCACTTATGTCTATTTCCTTCTGGAAGTCTCTACTTCGTCAATTCCAATCATCTCAGGAAAACTCAGGTTCCAGACATTCCTCTAGACAAGTTAATCGTTGGTTTAAATGGATGTCACCAGGAATTCTAGTTAAACGCTGGTTACTGATCAGCGCTACTGGTGTAATTTTAACAGTCTTGGGTTTGGCAATTTGGGTTAAGTTGACTCCAATTAATCGGTTGATTGAACTAATTGGGCAGATTTTAGGCTCAATTACTTATTTATTGCCAAGTTATATCTCAGGTCCTCTAGCTTTCCTGATTGGACTATTCCTGATTTTTTGGGGTCAAAGTCGCACTATGGGAACTATTACAGAAGCTCTCAACCCTGATGGAGATAGGGAACTAGTCGATTTACTCCTTGATAATCGCCGTCTCAATCGAGGTCCAAAAATCATTACCATAGGTGGTGGAACGGGACTATCTAATCTTTTACGGGGTCTTAAACAATATAGTAGCAATATCACAGCTATCGTCACCGTAGCCGATGATGGCGGCTCTTCTGGACGGCTTCGCAGGGAAATAGGTATGTTACCCCCTGGCGATATTCGCAACTGTCTAGCAGCCTTGGCCGATGAGGAAAAACTTCTCACCGAATTGTTTCAATATCGCTTTCAAGCAGGTGATGGACTCACAGGTCACAGTTTTGGCAATCTCTTTCTCACTGCCATGACTGAAATTACTGGCGACCTTGAACGAGCTATTGCTGCTAGTTCAAAAGTATTGGCAGTGAGAGGGAAGGTTCTGCCCTCCACTCTGACTCAAGTTAGTCTTTGGGCTGAATTAACAGATGGACGCATGATCCAAGGTGAATCTAATATTACTCAAGCAGGAGGACCTATTCAAAAAATTGGCTGTACTCCTGATAATCCACCAGCACTACCTGCAGTTCTCAAAGCACTAGAGGAGGCTGACTATATCATTATCGGGCCAGGTAGTCTTTATACCAGTGTTATCCCTAATCTTTTAGTCCCGGAAATCAGAAAAGCGATTATTAATAGTCAAGCTCCCCGCATCTATATCTGTAATATTATGACTGAACCAGGTGAAACAGATGGTTATACAGTCGCAGATCATCTCCGTGCTTTAGATCGGGTCTGTGGTCAAAGAATCTATGATGCTGTTTTAGTTCAGCGTCAACCTCCTTCAGATGAGTTCTTGAAGAACTATGCTCAAGAAAAATCACACCCTGTCTTTCTAGATAGAGAGGATGTTAAAAATTTAGGTTGTCGTGTTGTTTTAGCTAATGTTATCGAGGAAGACAGGATCAAAGGTTATCTTCGCCATGATCCCTATCGTCTTGCTCGTGTTTTGTTACGTTGGTATAATAAACCAAGCAAACATTAACAACTATTCCTCTTTAACTTCAGTAGCTTCCGCTTCAGCTTCTCTAGTAACCTCAGTAGTTACAGTAGTTACAGTAGTTACAGTAGTTACAGGAGCTTCAGTAGTTACAGGAGCTTCAGCTTCTATAGTATTAGCTTTTTCTAACCTTTCTGGGGCGCTCTTCATCAATTCTTCCAGGTTCTCTATAATTTCCCCCGGATAATTCTCCAGCACTTTAGTCACTAGAGAAACTCGATTTTTGTAGTCATCGACTTCAAAAACTACAACTTGTATTTCTTGTCCAACTGTAAATAAGCTTTCTAATGACTCAATACGCGCGTTACTGACCTGTTTAATATGTAGTAATCCAGTTACTCCATTAAGATCCACAAAGACCCCATAAGGCTGCAGTTTGACCACTATCCCAGCAACTAGACTGCCTTTAGTTAGTTTACTAATTGCTGCTGCTTTGGCCAATTGCCTTTGTGATAGAACTATTTTATTGGTTTCTCGATTAACTTCTAAAAAGTTAGCATTTAGTAACTGACCTACTAAAGACTCCAGATTTTCTCTTTCTAATAGGTGCGAGCGGGGAATAAAACCTCTTAGCCCTTCAACATCTCCTATTACGCCGCCTTTATTTAAACTAGTAATACGAATTTGTACGGTTTCACTATTCTCTGATAACCGGAGTATATTATCCCAAGCTTGTTTAATGCTTAATTGACGGCGTGAGAGAGTCACCTGTCCGTCTTCGTTTTGTTCTCGAACAATCAGAAAGTCTAATTCTTCTCCTAGCGGAAGTGATTCACTTAATGGGACTCCAGTCCTTAAATGTGCTTCAGCAGTTGGGACAAAACCTGGCGATTTTCCGCCAATATCAATATAAGCTCCCTCGGAAGTATGTTCAGATACTGTCCCTTTAACGGTCTGTCCTTTACTGAATTGATAATCATGTTGATCAAGAGCCTTTTCAAAATCTTCCATGGAAAATGCAATTCTTGACTCTTGATGACTGGTCGATTTTGAGTTCATGTGAATAGGGTTAATTGAGACAAAGAGTGCTGAGTTATCAGCTTAAAATTAGCCACACTCTATGATACATCTTAGCGCGATCTCTTCCAACTTTCACTTTTTTCTTTTATTTAAGTATTTTTACTTGTTAACCTCCTCTTTGAGTAACTAAAATTGACCTAGATTTTGGTTACTCAAAGAGCAGATTTCTTTACCTTAAACTTAGCTAAATCGTACTAATGTATCAGGGGCGAGGAAATGATCTAAATGATAAGCTCTACTTTCAGTCTTCAACAAAATCTGTTCATAGAGATAACGTGTTGCTCTATCCCCTAAACTCTCAGCTTGAGATGCTAAACGTCTTAACTGCTCAATAATGGACTGTTCAGCAGTCAAATCATGTTCAACCATATTTCTACAACTGTACACTCCATCTTCTTCAGGCGTAAAACAACACAGTTCAGCCAGTTTACTGAAACTAGCTGCAGGAACTCCGCCTAGTCCATTCAGTCTTTCTGCTAATTCATGTACATGTCCCACTACTTCTTTGTAGCTATCTTCAAAGAACTGATGTAAAGAATAAAATTCTGCACCTTCTACGACAAAATGGTGTTTTTGATATTGCAAATACAAGGCTTGAAAACTCGCCAAAGCCACGTTCATCCCTTCTGTAATAGGCTCTGTGACTGATTTTTCTAAGAGAACTGGATTGTCTCTTACTTCTGTAAAAGATTGCACCATTGTTGAACCATTTGACATTTTAATCTCCTTGTTTACTCTTTCGATTTATCTTAACTTATTGTTAATCCCTCTGTATTAGCTTATTGCTAATCTTTTTCAAGATTATTGCATCAATTTCTCATTTAAGCTAGACTGGAATTAAAGAAAAATTCAAGAAATATGTGCCTCATTCAACTCAGTGGAAGTGAGCGGTGGACCGTCCATAATCGTCTCCAGGAACTAGGGATAGCCAGTAATTGCCGAACAGGTCAACCCCTATATGTACAAATAGACACGCCAAAAGAAGCTATCCAGTTATGGAGTGTGACTCGTCTAAATAAATCTTCTAGATGCGAACTCATCAGCTGGCTCAATTTCTGCTTAGAACAACCCATTAACAAAATATGAGCGAGAACATAAATACCGAAAAGAAGCAATTTGAGTTAACAGGGAAATTTTCTGGCTTTCTCTCCTTAGAAGGTTATGAACTCAAATATCTACAGCTTAATAGTACTGAAGGGGAATATGTAATTAAGATTCCTAAAGAACTTAGACTTCCTCTTTACAAAACATTACGTCCGGGCGATCTGATTACCTGTCAAGGAGAAAGTAAGCATAATCAACTCAATGGACAGTCAAAATGGAAAGCCTATAGTATAGATAAAATAACTGAAAAAAATCATAAACAATCGCCAAAAATTGTTATTTGTCAAGGATCAGCCTGTCTCAAGCGAGGGAGTCAAAGACTCTCTGAAGTACTACAGGCTCAACTAGAACAGGAAAATCTAGATCAGCAAGTAGAAATTACTACCACAGGTTGTTTAAAAAACTGTAAACAAGGAGTTAATCTGATCGTAATGCCAGAAAAAGCTAAATACTGCCAAGTACAAACCCAGCAATTAGCGACAATTATCAGCAGACTAACGGTAGCCAACGTGACAAAATGAAAAAGTAAAAAAGAGTATGATCAGGGAAAGTAAATATATAAAAAAGAATCAAAGAGTTTGCAAACTCAAATACAATCTCCTAGCTGCCTGCTAACCCCACCTCAGACTTATAAAAATAGTCAAGGGCTGACTATCGTACATCAATACTTACCAAATACAGATATAGTGGTAGCTGACATTTGGGTGAAGGCAGGAGCAATTAAAGAAGCACCAGCCTGGCAAGGAATAGCTCATTTTTTAGAGCATATGATCTTCAAAGGCAGCCCATCTATTCCACCCGGAGCGTTTGACCAAATTATTGAGAGAAACGGGGGAACTAGCAATGCAGCAACCAGCCATGACTACGCGCACTTTTTTCTAACTACAGCAACAGAATATCTAGATGAAACATTACCACTTCTAGGAGATCTCCTGCTTCATGCTCAAATAGATGAAGAAGAGTTTTACAGAGAAAGAGAAGTAGTTTTAGAAGAGATCAAAAGCTGTTACGATGACCCAGACTTTATCAGCTTTCAAATGCTTTGTCAGAGTCTCTATCAAGTTCATCCCTACAGAGAATGTGTTTTAGGAACAGAAGAAGCACTCTATCAACATACACCGCAAAGACTGCGTTGCTTTCATCAAACCCATTATCAACCGCAAAACATGACTATTGTGGTTGTTGGGGGGATCAAAGAAGCCCAGACCCTTGAACTAGTTGATCAGGCCTTTAGAGACTTTGTGGCACCTTCAGAATGCCCTAAATTTTCAATAGAAGCAGAACCACCCCTAGTAGAAGTAAGACGACAAGAAATAGCACTACCAAGAATTGAACAAGCACGTTTATTAATGGGATGGGTAGGTGCAGGAGTAGAAAAAATAGAAGACAGCTTCGCCTTAGATCTACTTTCTGTTATATTAGCGGGTAGTCGTTCCTCAAGACTGGTCAGAAAACTTAGAGAAGACCGACAACAAGTAATAGATATAGACAGTAGTTTTTCCCTCCAAAAAGACTCCAGCTTATTGACCATAGCAGCATACTTAGAGCCAGAAAATCTAGAACTAGTAGAAGAAAGTATCTGCCAAGAGATTATTAAATTACAAAGAGAGCTAATAGAACCAGAAGAACTCGAGAAAGCTAAGAAGCTGCTCCACCATGACTATATATTCTCTACAGAAAGTCCAGGACAGCTAGCAGGACTATATGGATATTATAGTACTATTGCCTCACTAGAAATCTCTCTGACCTATCCTGCTAAAATCAAACAATTGACTAGAGAGCATCTACAATTGATTGCCCAGCAATACCTTTTAACTAACCATTACGCAGTGACAATTGTCAAGCCATTACCAAATAAGATAATCTGATAAAATGAATCAAAGCTCAACAATCTACTCTCCCCCCACATTCCACCGTCACATCTTAGATAACGGCATTACTCTGTTACTACAAGAAAATCGCGCCGTTGACCTAGTAGCTGGGCGGATCTTCTTAAAAAATGCTGGATCACGTTGGGAAAAAGCAGAAAAAGCAGGACTCTTTCATCTACTTTCTAGAATACTCCCCAAAGGAACCGAAAACTACTCAGCAGCAGAAATTGCCGAAAAAATAGAATCAATAGGAGCAAGTCTGGGAACAGATACAACCAGTGACTACTGTTTAATCAGTCTGAAAACAGTAACAAGTGACTTTCTAGAAATTTTAGAGCTTACAGGTGAAATTCTGCTGAAACCTGCCTTTGTCGAAAGCGAAATTGAACTAGAAAAGAACCTCACAAGACAGGCTATCCGTTCTCAAAAAGAACAGCCCTTCAATGTAGCTTTTAGTCAACTTAGAGAGAGTATGTACCATGAACATCCATATGGCATCTCTATTTTAGGACGCGAGGAGACAGTCGCTAACCTAACACGATCTGACTTACAAGAATGTCATAGAAATTATTTTCGACCAGAAAATCTGATCATCAGTCTCTCTGGAAACATCAACATAAAACAAGCAATTCAACATATAGAGAAAGTTTTTGGAGATTGGCGAGTCCTTCCATCTTCTCTACAGCCCTTAGAATTACCTCCGGTGGTCTGGTCACCTAAACATAACTACACCCAACAGGATACACAGCAAGCAATAGTCATGTTGGGATATTTTGGGGCTACAGTCTATGATCTGGACTATCCTGTTTTAAAGTTACTAAATACCTACTTAGGTAACGGTCTATCTAGTCGTCTCTTTGTAGAACTACGAGAAAAAAGGGGTTTAGCTTATGATGTTTCGGCTATCTATCCGACTCGTATTGACTTGTCTCAATTCATACTTTATATAGGAACCGCCCCAGAAAATACCGAAACAGCCCTACAAGGACTACAAAAGGAAGCAGATAGACTAACCCAAATTCAATTAACTCCAGAAGAACTACAAACAGCCAAAAATAAACTCCTTGGACAATATGCCCTCGGTAAACAGACTAATTCAGAAGTAGCACAACTCTATGGATGGTATGAAACTTTAGGACTAGGGAGAGAATATGATAGTAAGTTTCAAAATCTCATCAAACAAATTACTCCAGAAATAGCACAACAAGTCGCTCAGAAATACATTACTCAACCTTACATCTCCCTAGTCGGTCCGCATGATTTAGTTAGTTAATAAGTTCTAAACTAAGATAATCTCGCTGCCCATTGTCAACAAGATTATCTTTTTGCCATTGTTAATTTCTTAAAAAGGTATACTTAACCCCACACCCACAGTCACCTTATTATTTTCTCTAACCCGCAATTCTTGCCAAGGAGTAAACCCTAAACGGTTAGTTACAAATAGACTAACAGAGGGATTAATATCCAGTCCTAAAGCATTTGCTGTATTTAAACGCAGTCCAAAAGCCCAAGGGATTTCTTGTCCTCTTTGACTATCTACAAAAGCATTCCCTTTTCCCGTAAAGTTAGCCCCAATTTCCCCAATGACACTTAAGTCGGGAATAATTCGTATAGATCCCCCTGCATTAAATCCGGCAATCTCTGTACCTTCACGCTGAACATACCCAATAATAGGAGTCAACCAAACTGCAGCGCCACCACCACTAAACTGATAATTCATTGGAACCGAGAGGGTTAGAATATAGAGTATTCCAGTATTTGTACTATCTGTATTGGTAAAGAAAGGTATTGTTTTATCTAGTCCTCTTTGTTGGAAAGTATTAGTATTATTGTTGATGAAGTTAGCAAAGGGTTCGTTAGTCTGGCTGATTGTCCCCACTAACCCTAGAGTAAAAGGAGCACCCTCATATTGATTAAGCAGCCTTAATTGTGCACTAAAACCCTGTTCTGATTCATCAATATTGCCAAAAACATAGTTAAGATATATCCCTACCTCTAAGTCTTTCGCAAAGCCATAATTAAAAGCAGTAAAAACATTATTTGTACTACCTATCAGGTCAAAATTAAAGCGTCCTGGATTAATTGGACCTCTTTCATATAAACCAAAACCTGCTAATACAGGAGGAGTATTCACCCCAACTAACTTTGAATTGAAGCTATTTGGATAACGCTTATTAGCTGCAAAAAAATCAGGTAGAAAAGTTAGATTGAACCCAATAGAAGCTAAGTTACGATCTGCAGTCAAAGCTAATGCACCTGTACTTCCTAAACGATTAGAAACAAAGACATCAAAAGCAACTTGAGGATTAACTAGATAACGAACACCAAGATCATAAGCTGGCGTTCTAGCTGGAAATCCCGAATCTCGATTAATACTGTTATTTCCGGTTATGGGGATAAAAGCATCAGCCCAAAGAATCCATTGTGGACTAAGTTCATAGGAAATACTGCCCCCAAAACCGAAAGTTGTCCCAAAAGAACCAGGATCGTTGATAGGTAGAGTATGAAGATAAGAAGCGCTATTACTTGGGAAAAAGCCAACTGTCGGAGATATAGTTAATTTCAAAGCCCTTATAGATAAACTCACAGGAAACTGTAAGGTCGGAATAACACTGCTATCAGTAACGTTAAAAGTCTGTCCCTTGGCATTATTGAAGTTAAAAACTCTTCCCCCAAAATTGAGTGAAAAGTCCCCACTAACTGCCACAGTTCGATCCTTGCTTTCCCAAAATTTCTGTTTTACCCCTAGAGTAACATCAGCATTGGCTGCATTTGTTCCTCTAAACGCTCGAAAATTACCTTGACGACCTGGCGAACCACTATCGACTTGTTGGTAGGCTATTGTTACTTGAGTGCTATCAGTGATACCCCAAATGAAACCTAAATTAGGATATAGACCTGTTCCACCTGGATCTACATTAGAAGAGGAGACATTATATATACGAGTAGAAAAGTCAAAGATTACTTCTCCTTCCGAGAGAGTCCAACCTGTGGGTTGTGTTAGAGAAAACTTATAAAGTGGTGACTCACTTGCCGCCTTTAGAAGGGGTTTTTGATTTTTGCCTTCTGTTTCTGATTCTGTATTTTCAGTTGTAGGGTCTTTTCCCTCTGATTCTGTATTCTCAGTTGTGGGGTCTTTTCCCTCTGATTCTGTATTTTCAGTTGTGGGGTCTTTTCCCTCTGATTCTGTATTTAAGGGTTTAGTTTCTCCTTGGGAGATCGTCCAAGTTATCAATTGCGTTAGGGAAAACTGTTTGGGTGAAGACTCATTTCCAACCTTTTCTTCTCCTTCTTTACCCTCTGATCCCACTTGAAAATGTAAGGTTTCACTTTGAGCAGAATTAATAAACGTATTTAAACTAAGTAATGCTAAGGAAGTTACTATAATCTTTTTCATGTTTTCTTGATAAGCAGAACTATTCTCTGCCTGTTATTTAAGCATACTTCCCAGATTTATTCAAAAAATTTTCCTATCTTGTTATTAAAACGAATATGGGACACAGGGTTATTTAATTCTGAGAGTTCAAAATATCACATCTATCTTCACTAATGCGTAATAGCTTAACTAGATACTAATTAACTAAACCATAGAGAGTGGTTCTTTGTCTGTAAGGACGACCTAAAGATTGAATAGAGTCTTGCAGTTCTTTAACCTCTAAACAAGTGCCGCCAAGAGCACCAGCCATAGTGGTAATATGCTCTTCCATTAGAGTTCCCCCTAAATCATTGCAGCCCCATTCTAGAGCTTGAGTAGCTCCCGATAAACCCAGTTTGACCCAACTTGGTTGATGATTAGGGATCAAATGCCCTAAAAAGATCCGAGAAACTGCTGTTAGAACAAGAGTATCATGTAAACTAGGTTGCTCTCTACCGACCCTCTTTCTCAGATAAGAAGGTGCCATCTGACCAACAAAAGGCAACAAAATAAACTCACTAATCCTTGCCCGATAGCCTTGAGTGATCGCCTTTTTTTGGAGTAGTCGCAGTTGTTGTAAATGTTCTATCTGTTCTCTACTAGTTTCAATATGTCCACAGAGCATAGTACTGGTCGTGAATAGGCCTAGACTATGGGCTAAAGAGACAATTTCTAACCAGGTTTGAGTATCTATTTTTTCAGGACAGATAATCTTTCTTACTCGATCATTGAGTACCTCTGCAGCCGTCCCTGGTAATGAGTCTACCCCAGCCGCTTTCAGGGCTAGCAATACCTCTTTGTAAGAGATTTGGTCTTCACGGGCAATGAATTGTATTTCCTGCGGTGAAAAAGCGTGTAAGTGCAGTTGGGGATATCTCTGTTTAATACTGCTGACTAGTTCTAGATAGTAGTTTAGGCTCTTTCCTTGTTTTTTAGCAGCCAGATTGAGTCCACCCTGCATACAGATTTCTGTGGCTTCTTTTTGCCAGGCTGAGTCGGCTTTAGCTAAAATTTGCTCTGTATTGAGCCAAAAGGCTCCTTCTTCATCGCTATCTCGACGAAAAGCACAGAAATTACAATGCTGTTCGCAAATGTTGGTAAAGTTGATATTGCGATTGATGATGTAGGTGACAGTCTCTCCTGCTTGTTGATTCCGCAAAAAATCAGCAGTTTTTTGTAATTCTAATAAACTCTGAGCATCTCTGATTTCCAGGAGTAAGACCCCCTCTTCTACTGAGATTTCTTCTCCCTGTCTCGCTCTTTCTAAGATTCGGTCTGTGCTGATTGTTCTTGTCATTATCGATCTCGTTAAGACCTCATCTGACTTGATTTTAACTCTTTTTATCAGAAAAAGCTTTAACAAATGTAACTAGGAGTTCTCCTTGTGTTATGATAAGAGTTATTTTATTGCTTTAAACGACTGGGAGATAATTCCTTGGATAGTGCAAGTCAAGAGAGAATTCTAGGCTACTTCATTGAAGAGGCAAAAGAACATCTAGAAACACTAGAAAAAGGTATTCTAGATCTCTCCTCAGCTGTAGAAGATCCAGAGATTGTCAAAGAAATGTTTCGTGCAGCTCACTCTATCAAAGGGGGAGCCGCAATGTTGGGCTATACCGGTATACAGAGAACGGCTCATCGTCTAGAAGACTCCTTTAAGATCTTTCAAGAAAATAGCATACCTGTAGATTCACGTTTGGAACAGCTTTTGTTAGGTGGTTATGATGTACTTAAAAATTTAGTAGATAAACTAGAAACTAATCAAGAACTTTCAGAAGAAGAGTCGATAGAAGTAGTCAAACACTCAGAGCCAATTTTTACCCAACTACAATCATATCTGGAGCAATTACTACATACTTCAGAAGCATTACCCTACTCTGAACCTTCTTATGGTTATCTAGAAGACGATTTAGGCACTCAAATTAGAGAAATACTCTTAGAAATGCTAAGTCTCTTTAGGCAACAAGCTACTTTACAAAACCGGAAGGAACTCCAGCACTTTTGCGATGATTTGAAAAAGGTAAATATTACTACAGAGCCTGAATGGGAAATAGTGGTACAAACTGCCCAAAGAGCAATTGCCAATCCACAACACAACTATAGTACTTTGGCACCTGTAGTGTTAAAAGACTTAAAACAAGCAGGTGATTTGTTAGAACTAGGGAAAGCTGCTCAAATTGTCCCCAGTGATGGACTAGTGGAGTTAGCTAGTAGGGAGATTCCTTTTATTTTAGTTCCACTTGAACCTAAAACAATCGTGATCACCCTACGTCAGATGTTGACAGAAGAACAGCTGAATCAAGTGCGTCAAGCTCTTCAATATAGTTAAGACTGGTGACCAAAAAAACTATAGGCATTGTTGGTCTAGGCTTAATAGGGGCTTCCATCGGCTTAGATTTATGTAAAAAAGGTTATCCTGTCTTAGGAGTAAGCAGAAATCCTCAGACCTGCGCTCAAGCCATTATTAAAGGTGTCTGTCAGCAGGCAAGTACTGAGGTAGTCTTATTACAAGAAGCCGAGGTAATTTTTTTATGCACCCCTATTGCAACAATTGTACCTAGTTTAGAGAGTCTTCTACCTTGGCTATCTACTCAAACAATTGTCACAGACGTTGGTTCAGTTAAAACAACTATTGTCGAAAAATGCTCAGCTTTGTGGACTAACTTTGTCGGTGGTCATCCGATGGCAGGTACTGCAAATCATGGTATAGACGCAGCCCAAGAAAATCTATTTCAGGCGGCGCCTTATGTTCTAACTCCTCTTGCGAGTACACCGTGTTGGGCTGTAGAATGTCTGAAACAGATAATCAATGAGGAATTAGAATCTAAAGTCTATTTAACTACCCCTGAGACTCATGATCAGGCAGTAGCATGGATTTCTCACTTACCTGTGATAGTGAGTGCTGGCTTATTAAGTGCTGTACTGACTAAAGCGGAACCAAATATTTTAGTTCTAGCCAAACAGTTAGCTAGTTCTGGGTTTAGAGATACTAGTCGAGTAGGAGGGGGTAACCCCGAATTAGGTGTAATGATGGCTAGTTATAATCGTTCTGCCCTATTAAGTTCTCTAGTCAATTATCGTCAAGTTTTAGATAAAATTATTGATTTAATTGAGGCAGAAGATTGGCAGACTCTGCAAGATATCTTAACTTTAACTCAACAGACACGCCCTGAATTTCTGCTCAATTTGACTAGATAGCTAAATCTCTTCTGGTCAGAATTTCTGTAGGACTTTTAATCTCTTTAGGAAGGGTCTTAATTTCCACCACAGAGAGTTCAGTCATGTTGTAAGTAGTATATATATTTGAGCTATTTTCTAAATTGATATCTATAACAGTTAGAGTTTTATAAGGAGTAATTGAACCCTGTAATAGCTTTCTCGGACCACTGCCAAGCGCTCCAGTATAGAGTAATTCGAGTTTTCCACGTTTAGCAGGGTAATAGGCATGATCATGACCACTAATATAGGTATGAACGTTATAACTTTCTAAAAGTAAGCGGATTTCTTCAGCTTTACTGAGATAGTTTCCAGGGTTATCTCGTCCTTTAGCAATGCCATAGAGGGGAAGATGACCTATAACTAGGCGCAGTTTAGCATTTTTAGCTGTAGGACTAGAAAGACTTTCCTTAGCCCAAACTAATTGCTCAGGGGGTATAGTCTCAGATGAAGCATCCCAAACTAGATAAAAAACATCTTGTTGTGTAAAAGTATAATAAAAAGGAAAACCTTGACGGTCTATAAAGTTCAAACCTGGATCATGTTGTTTCTGTTGCCAATACTCTGCAGCTAAGTTACGATCCCTCTCAAAAGAGAATTTCTCGCCAACTTTACTACTGGACGCATCATGATTTCCAATAGTAAAACCAAAGGGTATTTTAGCCTGACGTATCGGACCTGCAATATGTTGATCAAAGGCCTGCCACATAGCTTGAACATTACTATCTGAAAGAGAGCGTTTTTGACCTGCGACCATATCTCCTCCACAGAGGACTAGATCCGCTTCCCAGTCTGGGATCATCTTAATAGCACGATCTACCTCCATCTCATAGCTTGTCGAACCATATTGACTATTAAGATCACTAATGACAACTATTCTGACATCGCCCCTAATTGGGGGTTTTTGCAGTCCTTGCGGTGCTGCTGAAGTCTTTTTAGGAACTACTAGGTGAGTATTAGCAGGGTAAGAATTTTCTGTTGCTTGGGTTGGAGTTTTCAACTTTTGAGATAAAGCAACTAATCCCACACTACACAGTCCTCCTCCTAAAAAAATAAAATGACGACGGTTAAAACTCATAGCGGGGATGTAAAATTAGAAAAAATATCTGACACCTCTTTATCTGTAACTTGAGTAAAATCTTCGTACCAAAAGCTCAGGGAATAAAAATTATCTGGTAAAATCAGAGAGAATATCTGCTCAACTTCTGATTGTAAAGCTTGATAGGTAGACATAGGAGCGACCGGAACCGCCACAATAATCATTTTAGGTGTTTGAGGACGCAAAGTACTAATGGCAGCCCTTAAAGAAGCTCCTGTAGCAATACCATCATCAATCAATAAAATAGTACGATTTTCAATAATCGGAGGCGGTTGATTGCTTCTGTAAAGCTCATTTCGCCTTAAAAGTTCTATCGTCTCTTTTTGAACTATTCTTTCAATTGTTTCAGGAGAAATCTTGAAATCGTCAATTATGTGTTGATTGAGAACCCGTACGCCATCTAAAGCTATGGCACCTAAAGCTAATTCTGGATGTTTAGGTACACCTAGCTTACGAACCAAGCAAAGATCTAGAGGTAGTAATAAGCTCGCGGCAATTTCTACGGCTACAGGAACTCCACCTCTAGGAAGCGCTAGAATAAGACCATCTGGCTGATTTTTATAAGAACTCAAAACAGCAGCTAATTTTTGTCCAGCAACAGTGCGATTGCCGAGAATTTCTCGCTCGCTCATAATTACAGAAAACCCAATTGGTGACTCTAGCTTAACAAGATTTCGCTATAATCAAGGGATTCTTGAACAGCATAAGCAATTTGTTTTTGTTCTTCTGGCAGTAACCCAGGAAACATAGGCAAAGAGAGCACCTCAGAAGCAACCCCTTCTACAATAGGTAATTGATCCTTTAGGTATCCCAATTTCTTATATACGGGCTGTAGATGCAGTGGAATGGGATAATAGACCATGGAGGTAATCCCTTTTAAGTCTAATTGCGTTTTTAGCTCTTCCCTTAAACCATCTTTTACTCTAACTGTATATTGATTCCAGACGTGTCCACTGCTTGAGTGATCCTTTGGTAAAATGACTCCCGGTAGATGACTCAATAAATTTTCATATAGTTGAGCGATGTTGTAACGCTCTTGATTATAGCTATCTAAATACTTCAGCTTAATCCTTAAAATAGCCGCCTGCACTGCATCTAAGCGACTATTAACCCCAGTCTCCTCATGGGAATATCGCTTATTACTGCCATGTTCCTTGAGCATTTTGACAGTTTGAGCTAAACTTACATTATTAGTGGTAATCGCTCCACCATCTCCACAACCACCTAAGTTCTTAGTGGGAAAAAAGCTAAAACAGCCTATATCTCCAAAACTACCTACTTTGCGTCCTTGCCATTTAGCACCTGTTGCTTGTGCGCAGTCTTCTATCACATACAGCTTATAACGTTCTGCAATCTCCATCACTCTGCCCATATCTACAGCTTGTCCATACAAATGTACGGGAATAATGGCTCTAGTCCTTGGTGTGATCGCTGCTTCTAGTAATTCTGGATTGAGATTAAAAGTTTCTGCTTGAATATCGATAAAAACAGGAGTCGCACCAGTCAAGGTAATAACTTCTGCAGTCGCAATAAAAGTAAAAGGCGAAGTAATTACTTCATCTCCTGGCCCTATCTTCAAAGCCCTTAAAGCTAAATATAGAGCAGCGGTACCAGAGCCACAGCTAACAGTATATAGTACATTAAGGTAATCGGAAAACTCTTGTTCAAATTGGGTAACAACAGGTCCATTAATGTAGCGTCCAGAAGAGAGAACCTCTAAAACAGCCTGATTAGCTTCAGATTCAATTTTTGCATACTGACGGGCGAGATCAACAGGGGGGATCTTTCTCACGGATTTTCCTATCTTATAAATTATTTGTCTTGTGGGATACGCACATCAATGACTGTCCCATTAAAATTATAGTAATAACCCTCTAACTCTAATGGCATACCGATCTTTACCTTATTATTCCCAAAAACTGCACCTGTGGAAGTAATCTGAGCTTGACCAACTAAAGTTAGCATCATATCGGTACTAAAAGAATTCACTCGTGGATCTAACACTTCTTTGGCTGAACCATCTGGTTGAGGCACAATTATTGTACGAGGTAATTGTTGAACAGACTTAATTGCTACTTCCCCGTAAGGTTGATTCCGAATAATAATACTAACTTTTTTGCTGCTATTGAATTCCTTGATTAATTTTTCTGGTGACTGAATATTCAAACCTCGCACTAAAACATCTACCTCTATTGGTCTGGCATTTTTTATCTGTGCAATAGAACCTGTTGTTCCCGGAAAGAAGAAAATTCCCACAAAAACCAAAACAATTACCAGAATTGCTCCTAAATCTAGGACATTGATCTTGCCGAACAAACGTCCCTTAGCATCTAACAATTTCATCTAAATTTTATTTCCCCTCCTTGGAGAACGCCAACCGCTTAAACTTTTCTGAATTTCTTGTACTTGCTGTCGTAAATAATTAACGTTTTGTTCCTCTTCACCATAGCGCCAGAATACATAAGCTCTAGAAATCTCTTCGATCATTTGATCCAAGGGATAAGCATAATGTTCAGAACAAGCCTTTGCATATTCTAAAGGAGTTTGGGCTGGATGCTTAGGATAGCCTTGAGATTTTAAGAGGATCAACATTTGCTGGTAAACTTGCTCTGTTGGTTGAAGCTTAGATAGACGTAATCTTTGCTGAAGTTTTTGGAATTGTGCCCAACCCAACCAACCCAAAAAGCCCAACCCAACTGCACCTAATAGCCCAGCAAACAGCCCCAACAAACTCCCAGATACGGCGGACCACAAACCGAAAATCAGCCTTAAGATGCCCATAATTAGCTTATCCCAAAGGATACTCAAAAAGCTAGTCACAGGAGAGGGAAGAAACCCTGCTAACCAATTCCAGAACTGCTTGAGAACACTAAAAGCTTCTTCTTCCTCAAAAGAAGGAGGAATTAAATCATGTCCAGGAATTGGGTCAAAAGCAAACCAACCATACTCAGAAAAATAGACCTCACTCATCGCATGAGCATCAGTATTTTTAACAATATAATAGCCTGTAAAGGGATTAAACTGTCCAGGTGCAAAGCCAACAACTAAACGCGCAGGAATACCTAAACTACGCAGCATCACCGTTAAAACTGTCGAAAAATGATCAGGATAACCACCTTGAAACTTGAATAAAAAAGCCTCAACAAGATCTTCATTTTTCTCAAAAAATGGCAGATTAACATTTACAGAGTATTGTTGTTTGAGAGACTGTGCTAAGTAAAGAGCTTTTTCATAAGATGTAGTGATAGGCCTAGGCGATTTGTCCAACAATTCTAAAGCTCTTGCTTTGACTTTTTCGCCAATAGCAGCAGGAATCTCTAAATAATTAGCTCTAATAATAGCAGGATAATCCTCAGATGCTTGATTGAGTAGAGTTCTATTCCGATATGGTACCTGAGAAATGACACTATAAGTTAATCCCTCAACCAGAGGAGTAGGAGAACGTAACCCCCCTTCTGTATCAATGCTAATTTGTCGAGTGGGAAAGAAGACCGAAACAGGGATACTTAAAGCCGGGATGACATTAGGCAGAGAAGAAACTAAACTATAGCTTTGGATAACCTGTCTAGTTTCTTTTTCTTGAGCTGACAAGGGAATGAAAAAACGATAATTCCAAGTGTCACGATTGAGAGTAAATAAGATTTTTTCTCGAGAATTTTCCCATCCCTGACCTGTATAGTGATTAAAAGCCATTACTCGCCAAAATCCTGGCGCTTGCGAACGCACTCGCATGACAATTTTTTCGATCAAACCTCCCCTTAAGTTCTGGTTCATTTTAGGATTAAAGCCATAGTAAAAACTTTGATCCAAAGTACCAGGACCTTTTTCCTTATTTTGACCACTCAGATTACCACTACCTTTTTTTTGATAGCCTGGATTTAAAATACTGCGATTTTGTTCAGTAAAACTCTGATTTTGTAAAGATTCTGGCCCACTGACCGGGAAAGACTGTAACTGATAACCCCGAAAACGCGGCATTAAAGCAAAGATTAACAGTCCAATAACCACAATGACTGCGAAAAAAATGCCCATTGAACGCAATGACAATGGAGAATAAGATTGAGGAGTATTTTTTGTAGGCTGTTCTTTTCTAGACTTGAAGAACAAGTCATCTAAACTCTGTAAGCCTAAACGAGAACGATAGTCTAAAACTAGAGTAGGTAAAGCTACAGCCAGAAAAACTAACAAGCAGGGTGCAAAAAGCATTGTTTGAGAAACTGTCCCTGCTACCCCTATTAAAATTAGCCCAATAACCATTGAGTAGCCAAGGTCTTTACGACGGGGTAAATCAAAACTATGCAAGACTTGAAGTTGAATCAACAATTGAGCCAAAACTAACCTAGTATCATTGAGATTAGCTAAAAGATTGCCAAAAAAGAGCATCAACATGACAATCATGCTGATAGCTATAATGAATTTTGCTCCTATATTCAGTTTTTTACGTCGATACCAACTCCAGATAGCTCCAATAATACTTAAAGGGACTGCCCAAGTCCAATTAGATGTCTCACCAGCAATATCTGAAGCAATGATCCCCACAATCACCAAAAGCTGTACTAACACTCTGAATAAAATAGATTCTTCCGTATTGAGGGGTGGAAGTGTTTGGAGATACTGATAAAGTCTGGTCCAAGGAGGCAGCTTACGCTCAAGATTAGTCATAGAAAAACGTCAGTTAATATTAACAATCGGTTAAGATGTAGGATATCCTTAATGATGCTATTGTTAATCATTGTATGACCTCTCTCGTTGCTGTTCAAAAGCAAAAGTTAGAAAGCCCCCCGTTAGAGATCCATCATTTAGGTGATCGCGTTCTTCGTCAGCCAGCTAAACGCATTGCTAAAGTTGATGATGGAATCAGGCAACTAGCTAAGCAAATGCTACAAACTATGTATAGTGCCAATGGTATTGGTTTAGCAGCACCTCAAGTAGGTGTCAACAAACAATTAATTGTCATTGACTGTGAACCAGACAACCCGAATACTCCTCCCCTAATTTTAATCAATCCTCAAATACTTAGCTACGGAACCGAAATTGTCGTCTGTGAGGAAGGTTGTCTGAGTATTCCTGGTGTCTATCTAGATGTGAAACGTCCTACCACTATCGAAGTCTCTTTCAAAGATGAACAGGGACGCGCTAAGAAAATAAAAGCTTCTGACCTTCTTTCCCGCGCTATTCAACATGAAATGGATCATCTCAATGGAGTCATGTTTGTAGACCGTGTCGAAAATAGTTTAGCCTTAACTCAAGAGTTAACTAAATATGGTTTCTCTGTTTCTCAGGTTAAATCAGTTAATTAAAAAGGATACAAATTAGTGACCCCTAAAAGTGGTGTGTTTTTATTAGGTTCTTGTATTACAGCTATTGCTGCAGTTGGAAGTGTCTTTGAACTATCATCCGGTAGCCCAGAATTAGGTAGTCAAATAACCAGCTCAATTTTAATGGCAACCATTCCCCTAACCGTACTTTTATTTTGGGCCGCAGTACGAGATACTAAAAGCTCAATGAAGTAATACAATAATTAGGTGAGGTCTGTCCTCACCCAACCTACTTCCTAAGTTCCATGAGTGATTTAGAAGACAACTTTCGCCATATTCAAGATCCCATTACCAACGCATCACCAGAAGTTAGGCAGATTATTGAACGGGTTCTGCAGTTAGAAAAAGCGCGGCAATATTCCAAAAATTTTAAGAATATTAATGATGATATTTTGAAAATTATTAAAGAAGTGATTCGATGAAACTAGTCAGCATCAAATTCTGCAACTTTCGTCAATTTTATGGTAGAACTCCAGAAATAATCTTAGCTTCAGGAGAACGTAACGCTACGGTCATACATGGCACAAATGGATCAGGCAAAACTGCTATACTTAATGGGTTAACTTGGGCTATCTATGAAAGATTTTCAGCCGCTTTTTTAGAACCAAATCAACTAGTTAATAAGCGTGCAGTAGCTGAAGTTAATATAGGCAGCGATCTAGAATGTTCTGTAGAAGTCGCTTTTGAACACGAATTTCGTCAGTTTTATTTAAAAAGAAAATGTTATGCCTATCGTAATCAAAATGGGTTACCAGAATTAGGGAAAAGTCAATGTTCTATATCCTACATTGGGGAAGATGGTAAACACGATTATCCAGAAAATAATGCTGAAGAAATTATTGCTGGAATTCTACCTGAAAGTTTACATCGTTATTTCTTTTTTGATGGAGAACATATTGATCATATTTTTCGCCCTTATGAAAAAAATAAAATTGCTGAAGATACCAAAGAACTTTTAGGAGTTAAAAATTTAGATAGAGCGATTGAACGCCTTAAAAAAGCCAAAAAAACTCTCCAAGAAGAACTAGAGCATTTAGGTAATACAGAACTCAAAAAACTCGTACGTGAACAGTCTAAAATTGAACAGGAACGGGATAATTTAATCTCAAGAAATCAACAAATTACAGAAGAATTAAATAAAATTAAATATAATAAAGATCCTTTGTCCCAAGAACTGGTTAAGTTACAAGGCACCAAGGACCTTAAAACAGTCAAAGAACAATTAGAGGTTCAAGAAAGCCAACTTCGCCGTAACTTAACAGAAAGTAAACAAAGAATTAAAAAAGCTATCTCAAATCAAAGCTATACTATATTTATTGAAAAACCCTTGACTCAATTGCAGAGTATTCTAGAACAACTCAAGCAAAAAGGACAATTACCCAGTGGTATTAAAAAGCAATTTGTGGAACAATTACTGAGTCAAAAAAGCTGCATTTGTGGAACGGAATTACAAGAAGGTGACTCATGTTTTAGTGCTGTACAAACTTGGTTAAATCAAGCTGGAGTATTGGAAATTGAAGAAGAAACTATTCGGTTAGCAACTAAAGCAGATCAAGCTTCAAAATATAGTCAAGAATTTTGGGAAGTTGTCGATAGAGAACAAGATAATATTGCTGGTTATCGTGAAGAACTTTCTCGTACAGAAACTAGATTACAAGATGTCAGAGATCAATTAAGAAACTACCCAGATGAAGAAATTAGAAATATTCAAAAAGAAATAGAAACTTTAGAAAAAGAAATAAGAACTTTAACGCTTGAACAGGGTGCCAATGTTAATCAGGTTGAGAGTTTATCTAAAACAATACAAGCCTTAGAAAAACAGATTAAACATCAACAAACTAAAATAGATAAACAAGAACTAGCTCAAAGAAGACTAGAAGCAACAATTGATTGTACTGATCGTTTAATTGAATTTAGAAAACGTTCAGAAGCACAGTTTAGGCGCTCTTTAGAAGAAAAAATACAAGAGATTTTTAGTAGTATTTCCTTCACTCCTTATCAACCTAGACTAGGGGAAGATTATCAATTAAAGCTGATTGAAAATACATCCGGTATCGCGGTACCCGTAGCAGCTTCTACAGGGGAAAATCAAGTTCTAAGTTTATCTTTTATTGGAGCAATTATTGATCAAGTCAGAGTTTGGAGTGAAAAAAACACCTTGATCGGTCCTGATAGTAGTAGTTTTCCAATTGTTATGGACTCTCCTTTTGGAAGCTTAGATGAATCTTACCGCAGACAAGTGGCAAGATGTCTACCAAAACTAGCCAACCAAGTAGTTATTTTAGCTAGTCAAACTCAATGGCGTGTAGAAGTAGAACAGGAAATTACCCCCTATATTGGCAGAGAATATATTCTCATCTACTACTCCCCAAAAGCAGAGTTACTTGAAGAACAGATTAACATTGCTGGTAACCAATATGCCCTAGTTAAACCTAGTCCTAATGTCTTTGAATATACAGAAATCTTAGAAATAGAAAGAAGGTAAATTCTTTGATTAGACTTCAAGCAGAATTCGGGGAATAGTAGGAGTAATTGATGATTGACTTTATTTTCTCAATCATTTAAATCGTAGTAAAGTTAGTTAAACTGAGAGTTCCGGTTAAACCTGTGACTTCGATAATAGCATCAGTACTGGCATTAAAGCCGGCTGTAGCATCATTTATGGCTACAAAGGTACGACTTCCGAAAGAGAATTGAGCCGCGCTATTGATGCCAAAATTAGTGTTATTTAAGGCGTTGGCTATTCCTGTTGCATCAAGGGTGGTTACACTTCCAGCATTGTTAAAAGCTGTCGTAGCATTACTGACTAAGAATAGCTCGTTATTGAAGTCGGTAATAACGTCATATGTACCTAGTAGAGAATCGCTTAAGGTTGCATAACCAAAACGGTCACTCCCTGCACCACCTGTGAGAGTATCTTTACCACCTCCCCCAGTGAGAGTATTATTGGCACTATTCCCTGTGATAACGTTATTAGCTGTATTACCTGTAGCATTGATAGCTAATGTCCCTGTTAGTGTGAGATTTTCTAAATTAGTACCTAAAATATAGGTGACAATAGATTGAATAGTATCTGTGCCTTGGTTAGCCTGTTCTGTAATGATATCTGTTGTAGTGTCAACTATATAGATGTCATCCCCTAAACCACCAATGAGGGTATCTACTCCTGCACCCCCATCAAGGGTATTATTGGCACTATTCCCTGTTATAAGGTTATTAGCTGTGTTACCTGTAGCATTGATAGCAGCAGTCCCTGTTAGAGTCAGATTTTCTAAATTAGTACCTAAAGTATAGGTAACAGTAGATTGAATAGTATCTGTGCCTTGATTAGCCTGTTCTGTAATGATATCTGTTGCAGTGTCAATAATATAGATGTCATCACCTAAACCCCCAATAAGGGTATCTATTCCTAAACCTCCATCAAGAGTATCGTTACCAGCATCACCTGTGAGAGTATTATTGGCACTATTCCCTGTTATAAGGTTATTAACTGTATTCCCTGTCCCATTGATAGCAGCATTACCTGTTAGAGTCAGGTTTTCTAAATTAGTACCTAAAGTATAGGTAACAGTAGATTGAATAGTATCTGTGCCTTGATTAAGTTGTTCTGTAATGGTATCTGTTGCAGTGTCAATAATATATATATCATCACCTAAACCCCCAATAAGGGTATCTATTCCTAAACCTCCATCAAGGGTATTATTGGCACTGTTACCTGTTATAAGATTATTAGCAGTATTACCTGTAGCATTGATAGCAGCAGTCCCTGTTAGGGTGAGATTTTCGAGATTTATACCTAAAGTATAGGTGACAGTAGATTGAATAGTGTCTGTGCCTTGA
>CASBQB010000305.1 GCA_949127655.1 Chroococcales cyanobacterium PMM_0086
ATCAAAGCACCAGCAATGGGATTACGTGGAAAACGTTTAATGATATTTTCTTCTTTGATTAAAACAAGTAATGCACTAGAGAGAATTACCCCTAGTAACAAAAAAGGTAAGGCTTCGACTAATAAACCTAAGAAGAGTGTGAAGGCATCTTGTAATTGACTCATTCGACTGTTCTTTACAGATGTAGCAAACAATAAGACGGATATTTTTATCTTATTGTTCTTCTCATCATAGCCCTCAAGAGTCGCTTAAGCTTAGAAATTCCTTGATCCCCAGCGATGGTGTCATCATATCGCGGTCTACTGCTGAGAGAATTTTACCTTGAGCTTCCCAGGAGATTAGACATTTATAAGCTAATTTTGCCACATCTGCTCTATGAATCGTGCCCGAAACCTGATAATCTTCCGTCAATAGTCCTCTATTGGTTGCAGGTGCTGTTTTTAACCCACCTGGACGAATGATTGTGTAGTTGAGTCCACTATTAATTAAGTGGTTTTCAGCTTTTTCTTTTTCTACTAAGACAGGTTTTAAGACTTCTAAAGCTTGAGGAGGTAAAGCTACAACGCTTTGACCACTGCCTATAGAAGAAATTAGGATGAAGTGTTTGACCCCAATTGTAACTGCTATATCGATCAGGTTTCTATTACCTAAATAATCTGCCCTTTCGCCATCTTTTGGTAATCCACCTATACTACTAATGATGGCTGAGATTGGCTCTCCATCTAGCATGACTTTTTTAAGTTCATCTATATTTAAGGCATCCCCCAAGACTACCTTTACCTTTAAAGCTTCTAGTTCAGCTTGAGTGTTATTTGAGCGTAAAATAGCTTTAATCGGTTGATGATGATTCAGCAACTCATTGACAATTTCTCTGCCAACTCCGCGACTTGCTCCAGCTACAAAAATATAGGGTTCTGACATTTACACTTTTATCTATACGGTGGTATTAATTTATCTTAATGATACGACTAAAACAAATTCTAATTATACTTTTGACAGTGGTAATTTTTTTATGCTTACCGATTGCTATTACCGAAGCTACAGCTAACAACCAATCTTTTAATAGAACTGCAGAACTTATCTCACCTAAGCCCAGCTATGAAATTTACATTTACCCGCAACCTAATCAAGATAAGAAGATGGTTGGTTATGGTTTTGGAGGGGATAAAGTAACAGTAATTAATGAGGTAGACCGTAATAACGGTGGTTTTTGGTATTTGGTAAAATTTTCTAAGTCTCCCTATTTCCAAGGATGGGTAGAAGATAACTATGTTGCTTTGCAAAAAGAAGAATAAAGTTATTAAGTAAAAACACTATATAACCCCAGTTTCTTAACTGGGGTTGCTCAAAAGTTTTAAAAAACTAATCATTAATCCAATCTTCGGAAGGGATTAAATCTCCAATTTGGTCTCTTAACAAATAATCGCATCTTTCTAACTCACACTCAAAACAGACCCATTCACGTGGGGGTATGTACTGGCATAAAACATATAAAGACTGATGACGGTTAACTTTTCCTTCTTCAACTAGCTGACGTGCCTCATTTTGAATCATTGATAGGCTATATTGAGTGGGAACATTTCGCGGCAGTGTACTTACACTCATTGGAACTGACCTGTTTGATAGGTTATCTAATCACTACTATAGTCTATGTTAAGTTAAATTGTTGTTTTCAATTGCTGTATTTTAAACTACATTTACATATTTTATCTTTGCAAAAACCGCAAAACACAAGCACTTAATCTTCAACAGCAAGGACTTTATCTGCTTATTTGTCATCAAATCACCACAAAAAACCTCCCTGAAAGCAAGGAGGTTTTAAAATAAGAGAGAGAGTTAGCTAGGTAGAACGGGTGCTTGCAGGCCTGAAGCTAAATCTAGAGGGAAGTTGTGAGCATTGCGCTCGTGCATTACTTCAAATCCGATGTTAGCGCGGTTTAAGATGTCCGCCCAGGTTCCGACTATGCGTCCTTGAGAATCTAAGATAGATTGGTTGAAGTTGAATCCGTTCAAGTTGAACGCCATTGTGCTGACTCCCATTGCTGTGAACCAGATACCAACTACAGGCCATGCACCTAAGAAGAAGTGCAATGAACGACTGTTATTAAAGGAAGCATATTGGAAGATTAAACGTCCAAAGTAGCCATGTGCTGCTATAATATTGTATGTTTCTTCTTCTTGTCCGAATTTGTAACCGTAGTTTAAGGATTCGAGTTCGGTTGTTTCACGTACTAAAGAAGAAGTTACTAGTGAACCGTGCATCGCTGAGAAGAGTGAACCACCGAATACTCCTGCTACTCCTAACATATGGAAGGGGTGCATTAAGATATTGTGTTCAGCTTGGAAGACTAACATAAAGTTGAATGTTCCACTGATTCCTAAAGGCATACCATCTGAAAAAGAACCTTGTCCGATGGGGTAGATTAAGAATACTGCTACTGCTGCTGATACTGGTGCGCTGTAGGCTACACATATCCAAGGACGCATTCCTAAACGGTAGGATAATTCCCACTGACGACCTAGGTAACAGAAGATACCGATCAAGAAGTGGAATACTACTAGTTGGTAAGGGCCACCATTGTACAGCCACTCATCTAAGGATGCTGCTTCCCAAATTGGGTAGAAGTGTAAACCGATTGCGTTACTAGAAGGTACAACCGCACCAGAAATGATGTTGTTGCCGTATAGTAAGGAACCTGCTACAGGTTCACGAATACCATCGATATCTACAGGGGGTGCTGCTACGAAAGCAATGATAAAACAAGTTGTGGCGGCTAATAGGGTTGGGATCATTAAAGCCCCGAACCAACCAATATAAATGCGGTTATTGGTACTAGTAATCCATTGACAAAACTGTTCCCAAGTGGAACTGTTTTCACGAGAACGTAATGATGTGGTCATGGGTATAATTTAGGATTTTAATAGATAAAAACAAGTCACACCTGACCTATTTTCTTCTTTAATTATATTTAAACTCTTGACAAATATATAATCATAGTTAACTTTTGTATATTAAATTTAAAGAAGTAATGTTAATAAGTTCACATAAAAAGTTATAAATTTTAATAAAGTTTGTTGATTGTAGGGGCTACCGTTAACCCCTACAGGAAATTCTTAAGAACAAGATTATTACATCCGAGCTAGGGCAGTTATCTTAGCTAGCTTATCAGGTTCTAGTCCAGCTAAATCATCCACACCCAGCCATCCTTCTTTCATCAACTCGGCAAACACAAAAATGAGAACGGAAAATCTATAGTCATATTTCCCATCCATTTGGTGTCTTCTTGCGCTTAACAAGTCATGTAAACGCCACAAATCCCCAACCTCTTTAATTTCAGTAGCTTTTTGGCAAATATGCGTTATTAAAGTTGCAGTTTCTCGTTCATTGGCTCTTTTAAAAGCTTGATCGGCTACCCTCTTTTCTGTCTCAGACCAGATAATTTCAGTCACTTGCATTGCTTTTTTAAATCTATCAGTTTGTACTAGATCTTACTTTATGAAGTTTATGATCCCTAATATTAAATATTGTATAGCAAAATCTCTATGTAGCTTCAATAATTTCAGAATTGAGTTCTAGACTCTCATATTGTCGAAAATTTCTGAGTTAAAATCCCCAACGAAAGCCAAGGCGCTCGCTGGGGACTGTAGACAAGACTGTTTTCTTAAAAGTTGTTAAGAGCGAACTAAATTTAATAACTCTTTAGGAGAAGCGAGTAAATCAATGGCCACAAAGAAAATTTTATTATCAGGATTGAGTAAAAATCTCCAGGCTACATTCATCCCTACACCAGCACCAAACCAAGGAGTTTGAACTTTACCAGTGATTTTGATTTGAGTATAACCATCCGCTGCAGGTTCAGTGACTCCTCGTTCAGGAATTAATTTGAGGTTCTGACAGTCTTCTTTGAAAAAGCGCAAGACTAACTCTTTTCCGACAATAGGTCTTTTAAAAGGAGGTTGTAGAGCACCATCTGGAGTAAATAATTCAATTAAGGCTTCAAAATCATTGGCATTCAAGTTATCCATGTAACTCAAAATAGTAGAATTGTTGATCCCTTCAATGGTTACTTTGGTGCGCTGTGCGATATTGGTCGGAGGAACAACAGGTTCAGCTACAGGACTATAGCTGCTTAACTTGCTTGTGTCAAAGCCCATATCAACTACAGAATTACGCAGGACGGTAATTTGTTGACCTGATTCTAGACCTTTAATCGCTTCTAGCACTGCAGAGGCATTAGCAGAAGGGCGATATCCTTCAGGAATAGGGGCAACAGTTCCATCAGCCATCCATACACCAAGCTGATACCAAAAACCTAGTTTGATATTCATAGACCAAGTAGCATAGGTTCGACCAATGGGTGTATCAGCACGATTAGCTAGATCACACATCACTTGTGTTTGTTGTGCGAAACTCATTTTATGAATTTCATTTAGGGTGTTTTCGGCAAACACCATATTAGCGGCACCAGTAGCAGCAATGGTCAGGGTCTTACCCATTTCTAGGTAAGCAAACCAAATTAAAGCTAATTGGTCTTCAGCACTAAGCTGATTAAATCGGGCTGTGGTAGCTGGAACTGCATCAGCAGTTAAAGTACCAGGAAAAATGTTACGCGCTGAATCGATAGTGAATGACATAAGTTTTCCGATTGCTGGATTGTTAAAATTTTATTACGTAGTGTGAGACTCTAAATAAGAAATTTTTCTATGCCTAGGTGCTAAAGTCTCGATAAAAGGTTATCTTAACCTTGAGTCCCTGCTTTTATTTCTCAGTCACATCTTGACCCAAATTCAAGAGAAAGGGAAAATTATTACCAGAATTTCCACCCATTACTAAAACTTTAGGCATTTGGGCACCACCTTCTCTCCAGGCTTCTATAGCTTCTTTTTGCAATACAAGTGCTCCGCCTTGAGCTTTGAGGGTTTCTGCTAATAATCTTTGTGCTTCTGCTCTACCTTTAGCACGGTTAACATCAGCTTGTGCTTCTTGTTCTGCTTCTTGAGCAATATAAACAGCTTTTTGGGCTTTTTGTTCGGCAATTTGTTTTTCTTCTACTGCATTGGCAAATTCAGGTGAAAAGTTCAAATCTACAACACTTGTATCTAAGACTAAAATGCCGTATTTTTCTAAGCGGGAACTTAAGGCTGCGTCAAAATCTTCTTTTAGTAAACTTCTTTGTGTGATTGCTTCTTCTACTGTTCTTCTAGCTGCAGCAATTTTAAATGATTCTTGAGTTTGAGGGGCAATAATTTTTGAAACTATATTTTGTAGTGTTCCCTGTGTTCTTCTAATCTCAACAACCTTAATCGGATCAAGTCTAAAGTTAATTGCAAAACTAGCAGAAAGATCTTGTAAATCTTTAGTTGCACTTTGAGCAGGGACTTCAAACTTTTGCACAGTTACATCATAAATGTCTACATTAGAAACTAATGGCGGCTTAAAATGTAACCCCTCCAATAGTGCGCCGTCTTTGGCACTCCCTAAAATACTTAATACGCCTGCTTGACCTGGGTTAATAATTACAAAACAATTTATACCTGCTAGAAATAATAACCCAATCAATACAATAGGGATAATTGACAGTCCACTGGACATTCCTTGACGACTCATTTGAATCTTCCTCTTGTTATAATAGGGCTACACCTCAGTTTACTACAAAGCGCGACTATCTAGGTAACAGCTTTTGCTCTAAGCTTAGGTAGAATAATTTAACTGTTAATCAACTTCCTTCAAGAGAGATTTTTATGGTTTGGCATAGCTCAACAGACTTCAAAGACCGTTTATTTGCTTCACTAGTTTATGCTGTTCCTTTAATTGGAGCATTAGAATTCGGTGTTTTTCTCTTCCGGCAGTTTCCTATACTGAGCTTAATATATCTCCCACTTACCCCCGTTATTACCCTCTACTCATCTATTCCTTTTGGTGGCTTTGCCATCTTTTTAATTCTTTTTCTAGCTGTTGTACGTAATGAAAGAATATCTCATTTTATTCGCTTTAATACAATGCAGGCACTTTTAATTGATATCCTGTTAACCTTATTTGGGTTAATAACTGGTATTTTACAGCAAGGAATAAGTGTTAATTTGTTACTACAAACTCTCTTTAACATGATCTTCATAGCAACTTTAGCTGCTTCTTTTTACTCAATAGTCTCATCAATTTTAGGAAAATATGCAGAAATCCCTACAATTTCTGAGGTGGCTTATTCACAAGTCCAGTAGTAATAGAAATCCAATCCATCCCAGCAACAATTGGATTTTCTAAGGTTCCAATACCCTCAATTTCTACCTTTACAGTATCCCCAATTTGCATTGATCCAATTCCTTCAGGTGTTCCAGTCAAAATAATATCACCGGGTAAAAGTGTCATAATCTCTGAAATGTAAGAGACTAACCTTTCAGGAGAAAAAGACATTTCATTGATTAAAGCTGATTGCTTAGGCTGCGGATCTTCATTGAGAAAAGTCTGTATTTTGGCTTCTGGACTTAACTCTCGCACGATCCAAGGACCTAGAGGACAAAAAGTATCAAAACTCTTGGCTCTAGTCCATTGTCCATCAGTTTTTTGTAAATCACGGGCGGTAACATCATTAGCAATAGTATACCCCCAGATTTTATTACCAGCCCCAGAGATTTTACATTCTTTAGTGCGTTCTCCAATAACTAGTGCTAACTCGCCCTCATAATCTACCCTCTTAGACATTCTAGGATAATAAATGGGTTGACACTGAGCAATAACGGTTGTGGGGGGTTTAAGAAAGATCAAAGGTTCAATAGGCGTTTCTCCTCCCATTTCAGACGCGTGGCTGGCATAATTCTTGCCAACAGCAACAATTTTAGAAGGAAGACAAGGTGCTAAAAGCTGATAAGTTTGAGGTGGTAACTCTATACCAGTAGACTGTCCACCAGCCCAAGGAGGCCCATTTAAAATCTCTACTGAGTGGTTTAAATTGAGCTTACCGTAATACACTTCATCTGAACGGGTTTTAACTCTGACGTAGCGCTGTACCATAACAATGAGAAAAAATAAAATCTAGTCAAAAGAATCTTTTTA
>CASBQB010000306.1 GCA_949127655.1 Chroococcales cyanobacterium PMM_0086
GGTACCAAATTGAAACAGCCAGAAAGGTAATGCGTCAACTGGGAGGAAGAGCTTTGTTAGCAGATGAAGTTGGACTAGGTAAGACTATTGAAGCTGGTCTAATCTGTAAAGAGTATCTGTCCAGAGGACAAATTCAATCTCTCTTAGTACTTAGTCCGGCTTCATTAGTTTCTCAATGGCAACAGGAATTGAGTGAGAAATTCAACATAGATACTATTATCACAGACTCTAAACAACTCCAACAAAACCCAGAAGAATTTTGGAGAAACAACCAGCGAATTATTGCTTCTCTTCCTACAGCTAAATCAGCTAAGCATTTCCCTTTTGTGACCTCGCGCAATTGGGACTTAGTGATTGTGGATGAAGCCCATCATTTAAAGAATAGGAATACTCTCTCTTGGAAACTAGTCAATGCTTTAAATAAACGCTTCATTTTAATGCTCACTGCTACACCTGTACAGAACTCCTTAATAGAGTTATTCAATCTTCTTACCCTATTAAAACCAGGACTTTTAAAAACAGAAGCAGACTTCAAAAAAGAATATGTCAACTCTAAAAATGGTCGTGTTCCTAAAAATCCAGAAAAACTACGTCAATTGATGAGAGAAGTGATGGTGCGTAATACTCGGGCTTTGGTAGATGTCAAACTTCCTAAAAGATTTGCCACCACTATTTCTGTTGTTCCATCAAATACTGAGCATAAATTGTATCAGGATTTAACAGAGTTTCTTCGCCATCCTGATGTAGAAATAGATAAACTGTCTACCACAAATTTATTAATGCGTGCTGGTTCTTCTCCGAGCGCTTTGACTGATTCTCTTAAGCAATTAAGCAAACGTTTGGAAAGTGATACACTGAAAAGTTTAGTTAAAAGATCTTCTCAAGTCAAACAAGGAGAGAAAGCCAAAGCTTTAATTGAACTATTAAAACAATCACGTCAAAAAACTCTAGTCTTTGCTACTTTTAGGTCTACTAGTGACTATTTAGAAACTATCCTTACTGAAGCTGGAATAGTCTTTGCTACCTTTAGAGGGGATATGTCCCTTAAAGAAAAGGATGCTGCTATAGAAGCCTTTCGAGACACTGTTCCTGTTCTTTTGGCTTCTGAAACAGGTGGAGAGGGACGTAATATTCAATTTGCCAATGCCATTGTTAATTATGATTTACCCTGGAACCCGATGAAAATTGAGCAACGTATAGGTAGAATACATCGAATTGGACAGGCACAGGATGTATTTATTTTTAATTTTTGCCTCAAAGATAGCATTGAAGAATATATTCTGCGAGTCCTTCATGACAAGATAAATATGTTTGAGTTGGTTGTCGGAGAAATTGAAACTATTTTAGGCAATATGGATGAAGACCTAGATTTCAGTGAAATAGTGCGGGATTTATGGTTGAAAAATCAAGCTAGACCAGAACTAGATTCTGCTTTTAATCAGTTAGCAAGTGATTTATTAAAAGCTAAAGATAATTATAGAGAAACTCAGGAATTAGAGGAGCAAATATTTGGTGAAGATTTTGAGGCTTGAGGAAGTAAATAACCTAATCATTTATTAAATAATATTGAAATAACACAGAATGGATAGAGATCCGATATTATCGACAATAGCTAATTTAATTTCCCTAGAGGGAGGAATTGCTGAACCAGCCAATGAGCAGACTTTGAATGTTTTACTGACTGAAAATATTGCTAAATCATTAGAGTTACCTGAAGAAATTTCTCTGTCAACACAAATTGATAATCCTAATAGTCTTTTTGTGACTTATCATTCAGATTTATTGCTGAAATTTTCAGATTTATTGGGTACCAGAGGATTAGTTGCTAGCTTAGGTGTTCAATTTAATGGTCATTTTAAAACAACTGGTTTTGAGAAATTGGTGGCTCAAAAACTTATTCCTCAAAATGGTTTAATTAAGTTTATTGAAGCTAAACAGGAGAATACTCCCTATCTTTGGTGTCATGTCGCTTATTCGGCAGAAGTAGATGAAAAAAGAATTGGTATGATTTCTTTTTTCTTAAATGGTTTAACAGGAGTTGCACCAGTAGAAATTGGAGATGCTTTACTTTGGCAAGCAGACCGCATTTCTGTTGACACTCAAGAACAACCACAAATACTTCCTATTGAGCAATTAAGTATGGTAATTGAAAAAACCTCGGCTTTAATGATTGCTGAAAGCCTGAAAAATTGGTCTGCTCGATTAGCTAGAGCTAAAGTAAGAGATGAAGAAAGACTGAAGGCTTATTATGGAGCTATTAGCAATGAAATTCGCACAAAGATAATATCAAAACAGTTATTAGATGAGGCTAAAGAGCGGGAAGAATTACGTTTAGAAGCGACAGATGGAGAATTAGCTAGGAAGCTGGCAGACCTAGACCAACGCTATGCTATGCAGGTAGAAGCTAACTTATATAGTGCGATGGTAATTTATCTACCAACTGTTCATTTGAAATGTGAATTAACTAGAAAAAAAGCTAAGCGAATTATTACTGCTATTTGGAATCCCTTCACTAAAATAATTGAGCCTCTACGTTGTGAATTGTCAGGTGAGACTATTTATGATTTTTATTTAGATGAACAACAGGCTAAGATGATTTCGCCTAATTATTGGGAAAAAAGTGGTATGGGTAAACGGGGATAGAAGTTCGTATAAAATTTCCTAACTGACGACATTTGTAATCACGACTTTTCCTGTGGCACGTTCTGTTTCACTATAGATATGAGCAGCAGCAATGAAAGAGAGCGGATAAACGCGATCTATGAAGGCACGAATTTTGCCCTCTTCGATTTGTTCTTTCAAGTAAGCGAGATCTGAGCCATTTGATTGCACCAGAATCACCTTGTATTTTTGACCAGGGAGTAGTGAAGTTAGGAAACTGCGAAGAAAATTACCTGGAAATGGTTGGGTGGTTATGTAAATGCCATTTGGTTGCAATACCCTTTTACAGTCAGAGAATGAACGATTACCGACTACATCAAACACAATGTCATATTTAATGTTTTCCTTTGTAAAATCCTGTTGCGTGTAATCAATTACACGATTTGCTCCCAAACTTTTCACCAACTCTGAATTCTGTCCACTACAAACACCTGTTATCTCAGTGGCACCCAAGACCTTGGCAATTTGTACGGCAAATGTACCCACGCCACCAGAAGCTCCATTAATAAGAACCGAATGTCCAGTTTTAAGTTGTCCTTTATCTCGCAGAGCTTGCAAAGCTGTCATCGCAGCTAAAGGAACTGCTGCTGCCTGTTCGTAGGTCATGTTTTCAGGTTTGTGAGCGGCGATATTTTCTGAAACGGCTGCATACTCGGCATAAGTTCCAAATGCTCTTTGGTCTAGCTGTGCGTAAATGGCATCTCCCACTTTGAATCGGGTAACGCTGCTTCCAATGAAGACTACTTCACCTGCTACATCAAACCCTAAAATCATAGGAAACTTATTGCCAGTCAGAATTTTGAGCATTCCTTTTCGGATTTTCCAATCGATTGGATTGACACTGCTGCAATACACTTTAACTAAGAGTTGCTTTGGACTGAACTGAGGTTTTTCTACTTCTACATACTGGAAAACTTCAGGACTGCCATACTGGTTGATGATAGCTGCTTTCATTTTTCGTGTTGAGTTTTAATGTACTTTCTAACCTAATTTTAGCGATTGGGCTGATATTCTACGGACAAAAAAATTCAACTACAACTAATTGCGGCTTCTCTTGGTGTTGATGCTTTTTTAAGGCGTTTTTTCTGGACATACGGCAAATTGCCGTATAAAATGGGAATCAGGAGTTGATCTAAAGTTAATTAAATAGATATGGCTAATGTAACTAGTCCAAAATCGATGGCTCGACTTGAAGCTCGTGTCAGTCCAGAAACTAAAGCTCTTTTGCTAGATCGCGGCTGATTTAGAGGGACGTACCCTAACTGATTTTATTGTGGCAACGGTTCAGGCAGAAGCTTACCGAGTCATTGAGCAATACCAAACACTTCAGCTTAGTCTTGAGGATAGTAAGGCTTTTGTCGATGCTCTGAGTAATCCTCCTCAACCTAATGATGCGCTCAA
>CASBQB010000307.1 GCA_949127655.1 Chroococcales cyanobacterium PMM_0086
AAAATAATGAAACCTTTTTTGTCAATCTCACAGGCGTTAACAATGGAGTGTTTGCTGATTCTCAAGGTGTCGGTATTATCTTTGATGATGATTTAACTACGGCTGGAAATAACTTGACTGCAACTAAATTAGTTTCTCGAAGTTCTAGCAGTGATTTGAGTCTGAGTCAAGCTTTCTCCTCTAATATAGTAGGAAGTTTAAACACCCCTACACCTGATATTTTTGGTAGTTTCCAAGAAGATTTAATTAACTCCAACCTGAGAATCACTCAACCTGTTCCTAGTCTCGTCTAAAAGAGTTCTTTTCGTTCTTGTCGGGTGAGTTTTCCTTACACATCCGGCAACGACCAGACCTCTCGCCTCTAAAACAATACCATATTTGAGAGAAATCTCTAGGTTGGTAGAGTTTTAGTGCATATCCTCTGTTGTCTCAGAAATAAGAACTGAGGGAACGAAAGCAAGGAGGAGAGATGAGCAAAAAAATTGTCTTGGCGGACTATATTATCCAGCCTAGCCAAATAAATGAATTACTAGCAAAGGTCGCCATCCAAATAAAGAAACAGATTTGTTTTCGAGAATGGTATCTCCATAAGTTCGGTCAGATTTTAGAGCAACTTTTCCTTAATCTAGCTTCTCTTAAAGCAGAGATATCTTTTTTTCCTGAATGTCCTGAACTAATTAAGGTTTTCGACTTTATCGAAGCTAATTATCATCAACCGATTAAACTCCCTGATGTTGCTAAGGCTGTGGGTTACTCTCCAGCTTACCTAACTCATTTAGTGCATCGTCGGTCTGGAAAGACGGTGATACATTGGATTGTTGAGCGTCGTCTAAAAGAAGCACAGTTGTTACTCTTAGAAACTGACCAGACAATAACGCAGATTGGTCTATCAATAGGCTACTACGACGTGCGTTATTTCATTCGTGTTTTTCGCAAATATTACAAGACGACCCCTCAAGAATGGCGAAAGGCTCAACGTCAACCTTAGTATTCTGAACTGCGAAAGATTGTCCACTCTGTTCTCATATTTTTACTTTATGCTGAGTAGTAAGAAGTTTTCTAAGGAACAAAATAATTATAGTATTGTAAAGCTATGTATAGTTTTTATACTACTTGTGCTTGGTTTCTTGCCTAACATATCTTAATCTGCCGAAATCTATCAGGTAATTACCAATGTCTAATAACAATTCTCAAAATACCCAGAAGTCATCGTATATCGTTGCTGATTTTTTCAACTCAAAACCACAATTTTTAAGTAATTTCACTCTTGAAGGAGAGATTCTCTTATCTGAGACTACACATCTAAATAATGAGCCTCGGATAGACTTTAGCAAAATTGCCAGTAATCAATCTTTCGGTAGTACTCTGATTCCACAAGAATCTTCTACAACTCATCTAGCTTCTTCTAATCAAAGTGACTTTTTACGCTTATCACCAGTTGCTTTAGAGCAAAATAATCAGACTAATATAGCTTCAACAGTTAAGCCTACTCAGCTGTTAAAAATCAATAATTCTCAAAGATCTGTTTTAATAGCTGACCCTAAAACAAATTTATTTCGGGTAAAAGCGCCAAGTAATATATCTGGTAGTTTAGCAAAAGCCTCTGCTTCCAGTACAGTGATCAACGTTAACTACAATGGTTTTACAGCATCCGCTCAAACTGTTTTCCAGTATGCAGTTGATATCTGGAAAAGTTTAATTGTCTCTTCTGTCCCAATTACAATCAATGCTAATTTTACTCCTTTAGGAGCAGGGATACTTGGTAGTGCTGGTCCTACTGATTTTTTCAGAAATTTTAACAGTGCACCTCAAACTAATACTTGGTATGCTTCTCCTTTAGCTAACTCGCTAGCAGGAAGTGATTTAGATCCTACTCAACCTGAGATTGAAGCCAATTTTAGTAGCTCGTTTAGTAACTGGTATTTTGGCACTGATGGCAATACGCCTAGCAATCAATATGACTTTGCTAGTGTTATTTTACATGAAATTGGTCATGGATTAGGGTTTTCAGGTCTCTTTGGTTATAGTAATGGTTCAGGTAGTTGGGGCCTTGGTACAGGCTCTCCTAGTACTTATGACCGTTTTGTAGAAAATGGAGCAGGACAGAGCTTAATTAATACTAGCCTCTTTCCCAACCCGTCTACAGCCCTAGGAAGTCAATTAACTAGTAATAGTGTATTTTTTGATGGGACTAATGCGAATGCAGCAAATGGAGGCAATCGCGTCTCCCTTTATGCACCTAGTACTTATAATGGTGGCTCAAGTATTTCTCATTTGGGGGAAGTATTCAATAACACTCCTAACGCACTGATGACCTATTCCATTGGACAAGGGGAATCAATTCATAACCCAGGACCTGTCACTTTAGGAATTTTAAAGGATACTGGTTGGCAACTAGCAAATCAAAATTCCTTTCTCCCTGATTTAACACCATATAAACCTAGTACTTGGGATGATAAAATTGTCATTTCCACCCAGACAGGAACTAACACAAATGCCAGCCAAATTACCACAGCCAATACACTCTACATAGATTGGGCAGCACTCAACCAAGGGACAGCAGCAACAGCTAATCAGTTCTTTACTCGCTTATCTCTTAATGGTGTTGCCATAGCCAGTTGGTTTAGTAATCCACCTTTAGATCCTAATTTCTACGCATTTGTTACTGATTACAGCATTGCTCCCCTAGCTGCAGGAACTTACACCCTCAAGCTTGAAGCAGACTATACTAATCAAATAACAGAAAGTGATGAAACCAATAATATCTATGAGAAGACCTTTACTGTTACATCGCTTACCCCCTTACCCACCCTTTCTATCAACGATGTAACTCTTACAGAAGGCAATACAGGTACCAAAAACGCGACTTTTACAGTTACTCTATCTGCTGCAGCGACATCTAATGTCACAGTCAACTACACTACAGCTAATGGAACAGCAACAGCAGGCAGTGATTACACCACAACCTCAGGTTTAGTTACCTTTACCCCTGGTCAACTTACTC
>CASBQB010000308.1 GCA_949127655.1 Chroococcales cyanobacterium PMM_0086
ATTCCTACTGCTACAGGAATAATGAGAAGAGAAAAATTCGGTCCATCACTTTCAAAGACTTTTCCTGTCATATTTTTGTTTTTGGTAATCCATAAATCTCAAAAGGGTAACGGCAATCACCGACAACTATGTGATTGGGGTTTATAAAGATTTTAGGATATTATCAACCCCCTTTGAGTATTTCTCAGTGACTGACTGTCAATCCTCTTTCTTTAAGTTGGCGAATAAAAAACTCTTCTAAAGAAGCACGGGCGAAATTGAGGCTGATTAACTTAGCCTTCATGCTCGTTAAAGCTAGTATGAATTCAGGTGCTTCGCCTATTAAATGACCATGCCAATAATTGTCTTGTCGGGTTAAGTTGGCCAGCCAGGGTTTTAACTGCTCTTCGAGTCCACCTTGTACTATTACTTGATAGACATCTGAACGTCCTAAGAGTTCTTCTAAAGAACCTATACAGAGTATTTCTCCTCTCGCTAAAATAGCTATGCGGTCACAAATTTGCTCAACATCTGTCAGAACATGAGAGTTAAAAAAGATAGTTTTACCTTGTTTTTTAAGAGAGAGAATTATTTCTCTAACCTGATAGCGTCCGAGTGGATCTAAGCCTGACATTGGTTCATCTAGAAAGACTAATTCTGGGTCATTAATCAAGGCTTGAGCTAGACCGACTCGCTGTAGCATCCCTTTTGAGTAGCGTCTCATTTGCTTTTTACGGGCTGTTTGTTCAGCTAAACCTACGAGATCTAGTAATTCTTTAATTCTGCGAGTGGAGATGTGATTTGGCAGAGAAAAGATGCCGGCTGCAAATTCTAGGAACTCCCAAGCTGTTAAATAGTCATAAAAGTAGGGATTTTCTGGTAAATAGCCAATACGTTCTTTTACGCTGCGTTGACCAATAGGATGCCCTAGAAGCTTTGCTTTTCCCTCTGTTGGACGTACAATGCCTAACAAGGTTTTTAGTAGTGTTGTTTTTCCGGCTCCATTGGGTCCAAGTAAGCCAAAGGTCTCCCCACTCGCAACAGTGAGAGAGCAATTTTGGAGTGAAATAACCTTTTGGTTGAGCCAAAATCCTGTTTTATAGGTTTTTCCTAGGTTCCAGGTTTCTACTGCAGAAATCGCCATGTAAATATTTTGGTTAGGAATTCCCTATTTTTTCTTAAAAGTTAAACTTTCATTTTAGATTGTTCTGAATTTTCTTCTTGGAAAAGAGATGCAGAAGCCCGACTTTCTTCTCTATCCAGAGTAGAAGTAGTAACAGTCATTTCTTCAATAGCGTTAATAACGGCACCCAGCAGTGGTACTTCAGCTTCTACCATTTGATCAATTGCCTCTTTGAGAAGATTAGAACGAGTGACCCCTGGTCTTGTGACTAGAAGAAGACCATCAGTCAGTGGTTCAAGTAAAAGTGCATCATTGCTGATGCTTAGAGAAGAACTATCAACGACCACCACATCAAAGCGACTTCTGACATCTTTAAGTAATATTTTTAGTTCACTTGACTCTAGAATTGCCGCTGACTGTCTTTGACGACCTGGACTAGGTAAGATGTAAAGATTTTCTACTTGGGGAACTAACATAATAGAATTGTTTCTGTCTGCATAGTACCTTAGAGGTTCTAAACCATTTTGTGCATTTGTCGTAATCCCTAGCGAAGAGGCTAAGGACTCCTCGGTTAAATCTGCTTCTATTAACAAAGCTCTTTTACCTGCATGGGCTGCAGCAATAGCTAAGTTATAAGATGTAACACTTTTGCCTTCTCCTTTTTCTATACTAGTCACCAAGATTATGATCGAAGACTCTGGTTTTAGCCGACGTAGATTACTGCGTAGTCTTTCATAGAAGGCTAGGTGTAGGGAGTCTTCATTAACTAAAATGGGATATTCGAGTCCTTCTGGACTATGTAGCCAGGGTAGTTGTGCTAAAAGGGTAATTTCTTGTGCTGCTAAAGCTTCTTGTATTTCCTGTGGACTGTGCAGTCTATTATCAGCTAGAGCTAGTAATAGGATTACCCCTGCACCCAGAATCAATCCGGCGGTTACCCCGGCTGTAATGACGATTATTTTGTTGATTGCTTTTGTCTTACCAGGTGGGTTCGGAACTATTTCTGCTGGTTGAGCCGTTAAACTACTTACGGCTTCAGCTTCTGCTGATTGAGCATCTACTAGTGCTGCCAGGATATTCTGGTAAATTACCCGTTGAAACTCTACTGCCTGTACTAATCTTGCCTGTTGTAACTGTTTAGTTGGGAACTTTTCATACTGTTGTTTAAGTTCTTGCTCAGTTTTGATAATTGATGCTAGTTGCTCAGTAATTCCGTCGCGCTGAACTTGTAGAGATACTAGTTGATTCGCTAACTGTTGTCTAGCTGGGTCGAGTGCACTCTCTTGGCGAATTTCTTTAGGTAGATTAACTAATATGCCATCTTTGCCGATAATTTCTTGTGCCCTTTGTTTTAGTAGTTCTTCGTTAACTTTTGTCTCTTTTTTTAGTCTAACAATTGTGGGATGTTCTGGGCGAAGATCTTGTTTAGCACGTTCAAGTTGTAATTCATTGTCTAAAATCCTGATTCTTAAGTCGCTGATAATTGGATCTGCACTTAGGGCTGAAGATGTATAGGCCTGTTTGGGATTTAATCCTAGCTGTTTAGTTAGACTATTTATCTGGCCTTCTAGGTCTTTTAGAATTAATTTAATTTCTCTTTGCTGTTGTTTGCTATTAGTGATTCCACTAAACAAACTGCCATCTTGTACTGCTAATAAATCAGATCCATCTTTAGTAATGAACTGATAAAATTTTTCTTCTGCTTTAGTTAGGTCCTTTTGTGTTTGAGCTAGACGCTCTTTCAATCCGTCAATTCTGTCTCTGAGTTGACGTGTATTTTGCGATCTAATATACTCAACCATCGCCTTCATAAATGTTTCTAGTACCCATGTGGCGCGGCTAGGTGAGTTGTAGTCAGTATATTCTAGGGTAATAACTTGAGAGGGAGATGTCGGGTTTGAATTTGTTGTTTCACCTGCACTTGGTTTAGTTGCTTTAGATTCTTCTGGGAAGATTACATTTAATTGTCGATTTTGAATCACTCCGACCAGTTCTTGGTCGCTCCATTTGAGTCTATTCCTGACTTTTTCTAAAACTGGACGAGCGAAGAGGGTTGAAAGACTTAAAACTCTACTCTGTTGCTGAATTTCCACTCCTGTGGAGGTAAAAGCGGGGGGGGGTGTTCTAAAAGTTAGCTGCCCTTGTCCTTTGAAGGAGGAACGTTGAACCGGTGGTGGTTGCATTGCTACTAAAACCGCTATTCCGCTTACTGTGAGCCAGGTCAACAAGCCTAACCAAATATTTCTTTCGAGAGATATGAGATACCTTTTAACAATTGGTGGAGCCATAATATTAAGTCAAGGATGTTTCTATTTTCAATGGGTTAGTGCAGTAACGATAGGTAATCATTAGGTTGTTAGAAGAAGTTTCTGTTGTTGTTATTGTTGTTGTTGTTGAATTGGTTGAAAAACAAATAAAACCGAAGTATCTCACTTAAGGGTTGGGTTATGGTGTTGAAGGCTGCTAGTACTTGTCCGAGTAATGTTCTACTAACTACAATAACATCTTGATCTTCTAGTGGGATATTTTGTGATAAATCCCCGTTTATTCCGGCGACTGGGTTAAGACTTTGCACGATTATTCCTCGCTTAGCTGGGTCAAAACGTAGTATAGAAATATCTTCTACTTTATAACGAAGCGCGTCGACTGTTGGTAGAGAGGCTGCAACATCTATAGCAGTACTGCCATTGGGAAGAACTAGATTTCTAATAGTCGAACCAGATGGATCTACTGGGAAGAGAACGCGCACTGTAATTGTCGGCTGTGCTAGATTAGTTCTAGCAATTAATCTTCTATCATAACCACCTTCTTGACCAAGTTCTAATTTAGAGACAATTATGGTGTCTCCACCTTGAAGACGAAAGTTAGGTAGACTCTCTCCTTTAATGAGAGGAGTATATAAATCAACTGTCTCTTCTAGTATTGTTCCATCTACTAATGGACGACGAACAATAACTGAACGTAAGTCTGCTCTGGGAGTGCTGCCTCCTACTATTCCGATAACAGCTGTTAGGGGGGCGTTAGGTGCTACTACGTAAAAACCAGGTCGGATAACTTCGCCTAATATGGTTAACTGGGTGGGACGGTTACCCAGCAGAGAAACACTTACTTTGGGTTCTTCTTTGAGATAGCGTCGCTTTAGCTCAAGTTTAATTTTATTTTCTACTTCAAGAGTCGTCAATCCTACAACATTGATTGTTCCTATTAGGGGAACTTGAACATTTCCTTCCGAGTTAATTAGACTAGCAAAACCAAAATCTGGAAAGTCTGGTACTATAACGCTTATTCCATCCCCTACATCTAGTCGATAGACATTAAACTGTTGAGAATTTTTAGGATTATATTCCGGTGGTGAATAGGCTTTTGGTGCGTTATCTATGCCGGTAAAACTAGGTAAAGTACCGAGTGAAGGAGGGCTTTGTGCCTGGGCTATTTGGGGAATTATTAATACTGATAGCATTCCCCAAAACAAACTATTTTTAAGAAGTTTTTTCATTCTCAACACCAAAAAAATTACCTCACTGAATTAGTAAAAACTTCTTGTTCTAGAACCTTTTGAATACTCTGGGCCAGTTTTTGGGCTAAAGCTTTTTTGGACTGTAATTCATCTAAAGGACTCATAATAATTTTCAAGCTAACTGCAATCCAAGGCGCTCTACTTCCTCTAGTTTGGGCTAATTCATCCTGCCAAAACCAAGGAAAAATACGATAATCTCCTCCGCTTGGCCAAGTATACCATTGTACTACTGCATAGGTTTGAGCATTACGTGCTTTGAAAAAACGAGCCTGTATCAAATTTCCTGTACTACCAACTAACTCTAAAGTTTCTATTGTCTCTGTCTGCCAACGCTCAAACCCGTCTACATCGACCCATTCAACTTCAGGTTTACTCCGGTAATACTTTTGTGGCAAAAGAAATAGTTGAGCTTGAGGAACAGATTCACTAGAGATAATTTGTGCTGACCATTTATGGGTTCCGACAGTCGGGTTTTTCAGATCTGTAGTTTGCCAACCTGGTATATTTAACCTTTTCGTCTCTAAACTTTTTAATTGATTAATCCCAGATACTTTAGGTAAATCACGCCAGGTCGATTTACCTGATAAATAGCCTGGTAACGCTATAAAAATTGTCAAAATAGTTAGGACAATCACTAAGCTAATTTGGACAATACCCGATTGTTTTTTATATTTAGTATTGTCTCTTAGAATATCTAGCTCTGTTCCTGCTTTTCGCATTGGCACTCATTTAATCCTGACTAGCATTATCTTTTAAATGGGCATTTTCCAAACTATTAAGAAAGTTAAGAAGAAGAATAATTAAACCTAACATGGCGGTCGAGTATAGATCCCCTGCCCATCCTTCATGTAGCCATTCAAACCATTGCTCTCTTCCTGTACCATGAAAAAACGCTAAGAGTGTGTTCCGTATAATATTAGCAGTCACACTGATTAATACTGCACCCAACATTAAAATAAAAGATTTTCTGCGGTTATCAATCTCCCCTGTCCAGTGTAGTAAAAGAAGTACCACATAAAGACTAGTAAAGAGCATTTTTAAACCTGCACAGTAGGGGGCAACCTCGACCATTTTACCATTCACTAGTAAATATATTTGATCAACCTCAACATTAAAACCGAATTGCATTAATAAAAATCCAGCTACGTTAGCTATAAACGTTTGTAGTGGTAATGTTGCATTAGAAAGCCAATAAGGTACAGGGTTGGGGGTTGCTAAAAAAACTAGCAGCCAAGGAAAAAATAATAATCTAAATCCAGGTTTGCCCTTTAACGATAAGGAGAGACCGGCTAAGATAATTGGTAGAGAGAGGTCAACGAATAAGGCTGTTCCTAGGCTATAAAAAAAGGCTCCAATGATTAGTAAAAAACCTCCTGCTATGGCAAAATGATCTGGTAATCTTTGCCATTGTTTTCTTTTTGACCAGACTATAAAAATGGCATAGGGAATCCCAATTAAGCCATGACTGAAGTATTCATGTTCAGTGCTGATAGTTTTTTTAAGCCAGCCCTCATACCAATGTACAATTACAGGGGCATATAGTATCCCTAAAAGGCTAATTAAGATCAAGTTAAAGTTATTTTGCCAAAACTTAGGCTTGGGTGAATAGACTTGCATATTTATTGCCCAGATATTTTGCTCAAATGTTCCACTACATATTCTACTTGCGATTCTGTTATTCCTGGATACATTGGTAGGGAGAGAATTTCTTGAGAAAGGGTTTCTGTCTGAGGAAAGTCTTTAAATTGATAGCCAAGAAATTGATAGCCTGGTTGCAGGTGGCAGGGTATTGGATAGTGAATACCTGATTGGATGCCAAAATTCTCTAGTTGTTTTTGTACTGTTTCTTGATTCCAAGGAAAATCAGAGAGTAAGCGAATTACATAGAGATGATAAACATGACCTAGTTGATTGTTGTTCTGGATTATTTGAATACCTGGGAGGGATTCTAGAAGATGATTATAGTGTATGGCTGCTTGATTTCGTTGTCGATTCCACTGTTCTAGATAGGGAAGTTTAATCTGTAATATGGCAGCCTGTAAGGTGTCTAAACGACTATTTTTGCCAATTTCAGTATGATAATATTTTTTAGATGCTCCATAATTGCGTAAAGTTCTCACTTTCTGAGCAATTTCTTCTTCTGCTGTGACTAGTATACCCCCATTACCAAAAGCTCCTAAGTTTTTACTTGGATAAAAGCTAAAAGCTCCAGCTATTCCGACTGAAGCTGCTTTATAGCCTTCACTAGTAGCCAGATGAGCTTGAGCGGCATCTTCAAAGATAATTAGATTATAACTTTGGGCAAAATCTAAGAGTTTTGTCGGTGAAACCATCTGTCCGTAGAGATGAACTGGAATAATGGCTTTAGTTTTGGCTGTAATTGCTCTAGCTGCATCTTCTAGGTCTATTAAAGCTGTCTCTAGATCGCAGTCAACTAAGACAGGTTTCGCACCTGCTGCTAAAACGCCCATAACTGTTGCTACAAAGGTGTTAGCGGGGACTAAAATTTCATCACCTTCAACTATCCCACAAGCTTGTAAACCTAAAGTAATTGCATCAGTCCCTGAAGCTACCCCTACGCCGTATCGAACCCCACAACATTGAGCAAAAGCCTCTTCAAATGTCCTTAAAGCCTCTCCTAAGACGAAGTCTCCCTGGACTGAGACTCTCTCTAGTGCTTCAATAATATTTGCTTGTATAGGTCTGTGTTGAAAAGATAAATCAACAAACGGAACCTTAATGGACGCTTTTGCTACCATAACTTTTAGAAAATAAGTTTGAGCTTTTGGGATCTAGAGCTTCCTTGATGCCTTCTCCCAGTGAATTAATACTTAGCACTGTTATCAACATAGCTAAACCGGGAAATATTGCTAAATAAGGGGCAGAAGTTAAATAGTCCTTAGCTTCAAATAACAAACGGCCCCAAGTTGGGACATCCGGGGGGAAGCCTAGTCCCAAAAAACTCAGAGTTGATTCGGTAATAATAGCATTCCCTACGGCAATTGTCGCAGCTACGATAATCGCACTCCAGGTATTCGAGAGTAAGTGGACTATGATTATTCTCCTTGGAGATGCACCATTAGCTTTAGCTGCTTCGACAAAATCCATTTCTCGCAGTCGTAGGAAATTTCCTCTCACCAAACGGGCTACCGACATCCAGTTTAACCCGCCAATTACTAGAACAATTAACCCAAATATTCCTAAGCTAGGTCCAGCAATTGTTCTAGCTAAATCCTTAAATAGGTAGATGACTAATAAAAGAAGTGGTAGTCCAGGTAAGGCTAAAAATATGTCGACAATACTCATTAAACCTTGGTCTATTCTGCCTCCGTAAAACCCTGCTACAGCACCAATAGATGTACCTATAGTAATAGAAACTAACATGGCAGCCAATCCAACTGTTAAAGAAATTCTTCCCCCTGATAAAATCCTAGCCAGTTGATCTTGTCCTAGTGTATTGGTTCCCAGCGGATGTGACCAACTCGGCGGACTAACTGAGTTAGCAAAATTAATTCCTTGACTAGATGTTTTATAAAAGAATGGACCTACAAGGATAGCTAGGATAATAGAGAAAAGAACTAATATACTTACTTGAGCTAAAGGAGTACTTTGATAGTGCCGCCATAAACGTTGCCAAGTTTTCAATTGTTCTATCCTTTTAAAGCTTTGACAAAATTCCGACGATAGGAACCATTAGCTATCACTAGAACTGGCCATAATAAAGACAAAGATAAGCGGGTAGGAAAGCTTAAACTAAAATTGGTCATCCGGTATCCTGCCCAGAATTTCCAAATTCCCCACACATATATAACAAGGAATGAAAAGGCTATTAATTTTTCCATACTGATCATCACCTATGTATTTTCTTTGAGCAAACTGCTTGTTTTAATTGTAGCAACTGTCTAACCAGAACTCAACTTGATGCACTTGTGTAGAATCTCAAGGCGTAGCGCCAAAAAAGGCTAGCTAAGGATAATAACAAGATAGCTAAACCGAGCATCACTATTTCTATAGTTGGTGATACTCTCCCCAAGATTGTTTGAGCAGGAATTGTTGTTAAAAATACTACTGGAATAACGAAGGTAAAAAATAAGCGGTAGATCAGTGGATAGGCTGAAATTGGATAGCGACCTGCTCCTAATAAGCCCCGTAGAACTTCCGTTGCGTTATAAATTTTGACAAACCAAATACTTGTTGCTGCTAAAAGAAACCAGAGACTATATAGTATTAAAGACCCGAAAATAATAGGTAATACTGCTACTAAATAATTAGATAATTTTAAGTTTAATTGCCCACCAGCGTAACCTAAAATAATCAGACCAAAGATAATATCAGGCAGTCCCCAGAGAGATAAGCTGCGAAAAGATAACCAGAACTGACTACTTATTGGTTTAAGTAAAACAAAGTCTAGGGTTCCCTGTTCTACCTGTTGCACGATGCGGTTCAAGTTAGGTTCTAAAAATGTGCTAGATATTCCCTGTAAGAAAGTAAAAAAACTCAGAACAATCAATGCTTCTTGCCAAGACCAACCAGCAAAGGCATATCCTGTTCTATAAAAGAGGAATAGACTAAAAAAATTACCTCCTAGATTTAGAAGACTGCTAAAAGTAGCAATAACAAAATTCAATCTGTACTCTAATTCAGCAGCTAGTGAAGTTGTCCAGAATAAACCAATAATTTGTAAATATCTTATCATTAACTATTTAAGTATCCACTCTAAGAAGATTCCTACTTGGCTTTCTTTATTCAGACGAGAATTTTGTTTTTGAATTTCTGCACTGAGGCGTAAACTGGGACTTATGGCATAACCAGTAGATAAAATAGTCGCTCCAACTTCATCATTACCACCTGGATTAATAAAGGTTTGTGTTAAAGAAATATCAGCAGCACTATTACGAGACAAAACTAACTTCAGCCTAGCACCAAGATTGACTCCATCAGTAGAGTATTGCTCATTTGTGACAAAACGATAACCTAAAACAGGAGCAATATTAATTACATAGCCTAAAGGGAGAAGATAATATTGTAGATTAACTCCAGCATTTTGAATATGTCCATTAAAAGAGGTTTGATAATCTCCCTTGAGGGTCAAAGCTGTTTTACCTAAGAATAAATCATCTATACCTATACCTATACCTCCTTGATTATTCTGTGAGGGAAATTGGATGTAGCCTAGACGTATAAGAGTATTAAAGCTCGGATCATTGTCAATATCTTCTAAAATATTAGGTATTTTTTTTAACCAATGTTGGAGAGTTGGGCTCTCTTCAATAATTTTGGGATCAATCTCTAATTCTTCTGCTTTCACTGAGGATAGAAAGCTAATAAAAAGTAACCCAGTGGTGATGAAATATGAGAGTATACGCATAATAACCTAATATTCCCCAGGTTGGGGGTGCCATTTAGGGATTTATTTAAGAGCTTAAAATCCTTATGATGAAATCATTATATCATTGATGATACCTTATTTCCGACTAGCAAAAAAACAGTCGATAAAAATTTACTTAATTATTATAATTTTCAGCTTTTGAACAGAGAATATCAATATCGGTCAGTTAGAAAAAATTAGCGTTTAAAGTAGAACTGATGGTGAAAAAGCTAAGTACCTTAATAGACATCTTGTAAAAGTCTGAGGTAATATAGAAGAAGGAGTAATTCATTTAGAGTAGAATGCCTCAAAGACTTGTAATAGAGGCAAGAAAGAAATATACTAGTTGCTCTGCTAGTTTTTCCTATCAAAGGAAAGTAAATGGTTACTAATGCTTCTGTCGTAGAACTTTTTTGTGGTGCTGGAGGATTAACTCATGGGTTTGAAAAAACAGGACTTCAGGTTGTAGCTGGCTACGATGTAGATCCAGCTTGCGAATATCCATATGAACAAAACAACAAAGCAAAATTTGTTAGCTCATTTGCACTGTGTTCTCTGCCAACTTCGGCAAACGACTTAAGCCCATGTGCTAAATCATTTCTGTTTGTTTTAACTGTAAATAAATCGATTCCGTTATTAGTTTGCCGGGGATTAGTTTGATAAGAGAAACCATAGTCTTGTGCAGTTTTTCTAATTTTTTGCCCATCTATATTTCCAGAAAATAAATCTTCTCTGTCAAAACAAACAGTAATAATGTCTAAAGATATATCTGTTATTTTTGAAAAGATTTCATCAGGACTTCTTTTATTTAAATATTTTAGAACAATCTTTTTTAGTTCAGGTCTTATTTGATCATAAGACACTCCTTTTGCTTGAAGCTCATCAAATATTGCTTGAATTGCATTTCTCATGGTTGCTTCTAGTAAGTTATAAAGTAAGATAAATCCACTAGCTTTTAAAGTTTTTAACCAATCAGAATATTCTCTTAGAGATTTCAAATTTCCATCTAATGTTTGTATAGTTAATTGCCTATCTCCATTCTCTAAACCCCTTAAGAAAAGAAAATATTTACCTACTTCGATAGAACGCTCATTGAAATCTTGAACAAGTCCACTAGTCATTATTATTTTCCAAGAAGCTGATCCCGCACATATTCAATACGTTTAATTACTTTAGGTTTAGAGTTACTTGCATCTGAGGTAGTGTATTTTTTAAATTCGTCCGAATCAATCCAGTTCTCCACTGAAGTTGGTTTAAGATCGCTCCTTTCCCTAGAAGAATAGATTCAATGAATTTGGATTGCCTAACATCATCCCAAATCATCTCCCTCTGGTAATCTGGCACATATAACTCATTGATATCCTCGGAGAGTCCTTCTCTGTATTTTTGGACGAGGACTTCTACCGGATACTCATTAGTGTTGTAATCGACTATCTTCTGCTTTTCTCTGATTTCTACTTCTGCTTCGTCTTTTTGTTGATCAGTAATTTCTGAATTAGGTAGCATTTTTGTACACAGTTTAAAAAATTAAAACTAAGTACAATACTAGCCCAAAAATTTCTCATAGCGACTAAGAGCAATTAAAGGAAAGTATTGCTGATAGAAATGATACTTAAGATAGAAGTGAGAGGGAAAGCCAGTTCCTGTAAATTCTGCTTCATCCCAAGTACCATCTAGCAATTGTTGAGAAATAAGATAATCTATGCCACGTTTGATGGCAGTTTGAGCATAACTTTCTAGAGCATTTCCAGCATCTAGTAAACCAATTAAGGCCCAAGCTGTTTGAGAGATAGTACTATTGCCCAGATTTTTATACTGAGGGTCTTTGTAACTGTGACAAGTTTCACCCCAACCTCCATCGCGGTTTTGACAGCTAACTAACCAAGCAACGCCCCTTAAAAGATAATCTTGATGTGTTTTGGGGGCAAAGACTGCTAAAGCTGATAAGACTCCACTTGTACCATAGATATAATTAACCCCCCAACGTCCAAACCAACTTCCATCAGGTTCCTGTTCTCGTTCTAAATAACGTAGAGCCTTTTCTAACCGAAGAGGACTCATAGTCAGGGAACAAGAACCGAGCATCTCTAAAATTCTAGCAGTGACATCAGAAGTATTAGGATCGATCATCGCTTTTAGATCAGCATATGGTAAGCTATTGAGCCAATTTTGATGATTATCTAGATCAAAAGCGCCCCAACCTCCATCTTGAGAACATTGCATTGTCGCTATCCATTCAACACAACGCTTAATAGCCGCGTTTTTTAAGGCTTCATTGGGTAGTTTTAAGCCAGATAAAGCCATAACTACTACAGCGGAGTCATCGAGATCAGGGTAAAAACGATTCTCAAATTCAAAAGCCCACGCGCCGGGTTGACCTTGTTTATTTTTAACTGACCAATCACCATAAGAGAGAATTTGCTTAGTCAATAGCCATTCTCCCCCCTGGACAAGGGCAGGATGATCTGATTCTAAACCAGATTCCTTTAAAGCTCTAATTACCCAAGCTGTATCCCAAACAGGAGATATACATGGTTGTACTCTATAGCTGTTATCTGTTTCTATAGCGAAGTTATCAACTGCCTTCAGTCCCCTATACACAACCGGATCAGCTAGATCATAGTTCAGGGCTTTTAAAGCTAATAGGGAGTTTAACATAGCTGGAATAATGCCACCCCAGTCTCCTGTGGCTTCTTGTCTTTCAATGACCCATTTTTCGGCTGCTGCTAAACTTTCTGCTCGCCAAGCAATTAAGTTCATTTGTTCGGATAACTTAAATAGATGATCCAAACCAATAAAAATATCACTCCAGTCGCCTTTGAGGGGAAACTGATATCGAACATTCTCTATCCCTTCACTGTAGAGTTCATCTAGGCTTATTCCTTGGGGATAGATAGGTTTTTTGTCAAAAACTATTAATAGAGGTACTGTGCTGCTTCTAGCCCAACTAGACATCTCATAGATAGTGAAGGGGAACCAGTCAGGTAACAACATGATCCCTGGTGGGATTGAGGGAATGCCTGACCAGTCATAGCAACCAATTAGGGCTAGATGTATTTTGGTAAAAACTCTACTTTTACTGATTCCACCGCGCTGCACTATAAAATTACCCGCTTTTTTTAGGGCAGGGTCACCACTAGAAACACCTAGCAGTCTTAAAGCCATGTAAGCTTCTACGGAGGTACTTAAATCTCCGCCATCTCCATAAAAAAGTTCCCAGCCACCATGTTCTCTCTGTTGTGAACGTAAGTAGGGTTCTACTTTATCTAAAGGTCTACTTTCGGAACTTCCCCAGATCTTATGTAGAAGTACAACTTCTGCTGTGATACTAACATTTGCTTCTAATTCAGCCCACCAGTAGCCTTCTGGGTATTGTTGAGAGAGGAGATAGTTTTGGCTGCGGCTAATTGTTTCTTTGACTGCTTTGTTTAGGTATCTGGTCCGATCTGGGGTCTGCATAGAGGAATATTCAAAGACTTCTAGTCTATTCTGTCTTTAAACATTCTAGATTGTTCCTCATCTTGGTCTAATTCTGTATCTAAAATTCTTTCTAGTCCTCTGCTAGATTTAGGCGGTAGGGGGAGAGAATGACCAGAGTGAAAGTCTTCTTGTACTTTGTAACTCAATCTTGGAGAAACTTGACGGACAATTTGATTGAGTAGGCGATCTCCTGTACTTCTGATTAAGCTAGCTGGGAGTCGATAAATAAATTTAGGAAATTGAACAGATACTTTAAGGTTGAGATGCCAAGTAACTTGCGTGATGACTGAAGGTAGACCAGATTGCCATTTTTTACTATATCCTTTATCTTGAAAAGTCTCTACTGTCTGTGCATTGACCTCTTTTAATTCCATCATGGCTCGATAATCTACATCATAGCCAACTGGACTATAATCAGGTACTGGCACGCTGTGCATTAAATAGAGTCTATCTTGAGGCGGATGGAGAATTACTGCCATTTTTGGCTCTACTTCGTAACCAAAAGCGCCAAAGTGCCCAACGACGATGATGTATCCTGTGTCACCTAACGGTTGTGTTTTCATCGGTTGAGCGCAGCGACAAAACCAGCCTTGATGAGCATTTAAGTACTCACTTACTGTTACTATGTCGCTGTACATTTCCATATAACCTTGAAAACTGGTCTGAAAATCGATGGGTTGTCCTGATAATATTTCTGGTTGTGTCATAGTAGATTGAGGCTTAACTGATTGAGACTGCATTACTCAAACCCCTTAATAAATAGGCGATGATAGAATTGTAGTTTTCTACACTTAATATTAGTCTGATTTTTCCAAGGTAGAACGAATATGAAAGCATTTGTTGCTGGTGCGACTGGACAGACTGGACGAGTTATTGTGGATGAACTAATTAAACGAGGTATTCCTGTACTTGCTTTAGTTAGAGATCCAGAAAAAGCTTACTCTTTAATTCCTCCTGGAGTAGAAATAATGATCGGGGATGTTTTAGATCCTTCTTCCTTTGAGAGAGCCTTAGATAATAGTACCTTAATCTTTTGTGCGACTGGAGCAAAACCGAGTCTTGATCCAACAGGCCCTTATCAAGTTGACTATCTGGGAACGAAAAATCTGATTGACTTAGCTAAGCAAAAGCAAATTGAACATTTTGTTCTGGTTTCCTCGCTATGTGTCTCTAAATTTTTTCATCCTCTTAATCTCTTTTGGTTGGTTCTATATTGGAAACAACAAGCTGAAAATTATCTCAAAGAAAGTGGGCTAACTTATACAATCATTCGTCCAGGTGGGCTTAAGAATGAGGATAATTCAGATCCAATAGTCATGTCATCAGCAGATACCCTATTTGAAGGGAGTATCCCTCGGCTAAAAGTTGCTCAGGTTTGCGTAGAATCACTATTTCAACCCTCAGCAATTAATAAAACTATAGAAATAGTCACTCAGTCGGATGCTCAAGCTCTTTCTTGGGAACGAATGTTCTCTTCTATTGCTTAGAGTAAATGTCATCCATTTGACAAGCATTTGTCACATTTACTTCATCTAGTTTGGTTATAGTTTATTCAATGGAACTTTTAAAAGGATTACCGACCATGTTTAGATCTTTATCTATCGCTGTTCTAGCTGCTCTTTCTTTCTCTTCTGCTGCATTAGTTGCTTCTGCCAACCATACACCAACTCACACTTCTAGTGCTACTAAACAGAACACAACAAAAAGCCCCAGTACTATGAAAAGCCCCAATGCTATGAAAAGCCCCAGTACTACGAAAAGCCCCAATGCTATGAAAAGCCCCAGTACTACCAAGAAAAAAGCTAGTCCTTCTCCTTCTCCTACTACTAAATAGTTATTGTTCTCAACAACTTAAACCATCTCTAGTTATACCCTTACAAAGCCTAGAGATGGGCTTTTTTTTAATCTATTTTTAAGTTATGGGGAAGTATTAGATAAATGCCTTTTGGATCATTAAGGGTTTTGACAAATTGCCAATCTTCTTTTATGGTTTCCCATTTTTGAGTTAAAGGATCATTAGACATATTTTGTCGTTGAGTTTTGGAGATTCTATTTAATAAAATGGTTTTCCAACTACGCTTTTCTGGATACTCTTCTATCTGCCAATCATCTCCTAGTTTAGCGGCTTGAGCAGCATATTTAATGGCAAGTTGTAACCCACCAATTTGATCAACCAACCCAATTTTTTGCGCTTGGTATCCTGACCAAACTCGACCTTGAGCTATTTCATTTACCCTTTCTTTAGTGAGATGGCGAGATGTAGAAACTTTTTCTAAAAAGAGAGTGTAGATTTTATTTACTTCCTGTTGATAGATACTAAGTTCTTGGTCTGTTTTAGGACGAGTACTGCTGCTGAGATCTGCTAATTTTCCTGTTTTAACTACATCCCAAGTAATCCCGTTATTATTAGCTACTTTTTGCAGATTCAATAAGAGTCCAAAAACGCCTATAGAGCCTGTTATTGTATCATTTTCAGCGAAAATATATTCTCCTCCTGTCGCTATCCAATAACCACCTGAAGCAGCTACATTCCCCATAGAAATAATCACTGGTTTCTTTAGTTGTAGAAGTTTAACTTCTCTTAGAATGACATCTGAAGCGGTCGCACTTCCTCCAGGACTATTGATTCTCAATACTACTGCCTTAATTGAGTCATCTTCTTTGATACTTCTTATCTCTCCAGCAAATTTATCTCCGCCAATTTCATTTACATTTCCTTGTCCGTCTGCGATACTTCCTTCAGCATATAATATTGCTATTTTATTACTCTTCTCTCTTGTATTATTATCTACAGCATAATCTAGATAGTTCTCTAAATTAATTGGCGAAAAGTTGTCAGCCTTGGTACCACTTAAGGTTTTTAATTCAGCAAGTGCCTGATCATAGTAAACAACATTATCCACTAATTTCTCTGATTTAGCTTGTCCTGCTCTTATTACACCTTGATTGTCTGTAATTTCTTGTAAATGATTCACATCAATTTGACGACTTTTCCCAACAGTTTTTAAAAAGCCTCCCCAAATATCCCCTAATAATATTTGTAGTTGTTGTTTGTTTTCTGGACTTAAATTGGAGCGAGTAAAGGGTTCAACAGCAGATTTATAACTACCCACTCTAACTACTTGGACACCTACACCGTATTTCTCTAAAGCACCTGCTAAAAATATCGGTTCAGAAACTAGACCATTGATTTCTAAAGTACCCATTGGGTTGATCATAATCTGATCAGCAATGGAAGCTAAAAAGTAGTTTTTCTCACTCCAATCATTAGCATAAGCTATGATTTTTTTACCCTTAGCTTTAAATTCTCCCAAAGCTGCTCTAATTTCTGTTAAGCTGGCATAGCCATTAAGATTGCTAGTATTTCTACCGTCTAGAAAAATGCCTTTAATCTTATCATCATTACTTGCTTCTTTTATTGCCTCAATCACTTGTCTAAGCCTCAGAGTTTGTTTATCCTCACTATTGAGAATTTGACTGAGACTTGTGCTTGAATAACTATCCTTAACTACGGTGGAAAGATTAAAAACTAGAATAGATTTCTCTTTAACTAAAGGTTCTTGAAGATTTGCTAAAACTATCACTAACAACAAGATAGACCCTGCGCCCAAACTTAAGAAAATAGTTAACCCTAAAACTGTGCCAATAATACTAGCAAATGTCTGTTTTAAAAACTGTCTCATGGAGGTTATTTCTTATTAATAAAAAAAAGTGGCTTTCGTAGATAATAGCCACCCTAATTATTATAACTAAATCACTTAATTTTAGCGAGTGAGGACTGTCTGATGATTACTTGTCGGGGTTGGCAATAGTAGCTTGTCCTTCTGGAGAGGTAGCATAGCCTAAAAAAGCCTTAACTGGTTCACTAGCAGGTGTTTTGTAAACATAGTAGAGGAAACGAAGGAAAGGATAATTCTTGTCTTCTGGTTTTAAATTATCAATTGGTACAATACGAGCAGTTTTTTGACGTGATGCCTGAACAGAAGTAGCATAACTTACTCCATTTGTTCCTAGTTGTTGTATAAGTAATGTTGTACCATCTTGAGGCATTGTCTTGATATTGGGTGTTGTGCCAAAATTACTTCCCTCTAAGACTGTCTCTTGAAAAGCTGATCTAGTACCACTTTCTAGAGGGCGATTATAGACTTGTATAGGTGCATTAGTTCCCCCGACAGCTGACCAATTTTTGGTAACTCCAGTGAATATATTAGAAATCTGCTTTCGTGTTAAGCTGTTGCGGAAAGGATTTTTCTCACCTACAATCACAGCAATTGCATCTTTAGTAATCGGAATTGCCACAAGTCCTTTACTTTGTTCTGGTGCAGTTAGAGGACGCGAAATAGCTGCTACATCTACTCTTCCATTTAATAAAAGGTCTATTCCTTTACTAGAACCTCTTGCATTGGTTGAAACAATAGTGTTAGCAAATTTAGACTCAAAAGCTTGTTTAAGTGCTTGATTAATGCCCACCATACTAGTTGAACCATCAATTTTAACTGTTGTTCCTGGACTAACAGCGGTAGGAAGTGGAAATTCAGAAGCTTGTCCAGGTGAAGCAGGTGAAGGTAGGGGGGTTTCGACACTCGCTTGGGGAGATGGAAGAAGATTAGTGACTGCATTAGGATTTTGCCTAGTGAAAAACCAGTAACCTGCGCCCAAAATACCTACTGTGAATAGTAGTGAAACAATCAATAGTGTACTTTCATTTTTTTGTGACATAATATTAAAAATCTCTTAACTAGATTATTCACCTTCTCTGTAATCTTTACTAGCTTTTGCACTTCCCCAGATCATTTAAATTATACTGCTGCTGGTACCCTATCGGGCTGTTGACCCTTTGGGTCAGCCTTTGGTCTAAAGTCAACATCTTTCGGGTCTTGATGAAAATAATGAACGTTTCGTTCGCATTCAATTTAACCTATAAAGTCTCTCTCCGAAGAGATAAAATTTTAGGGTGTAGGCGCAGCCTTAGAGTAGGGTGGGCACTACCCACTAAGGATACGCTCTAATAACACTGTGGCTGGCTCATCTATAAAATTAAAAATACATTAACTAGAAGCACTTTAACAACATGATTACCTTAGAACAAGCACTTAATACAGTTGGTCAACTTTCTGCGGAACAGCAAGAGGTCTTAATACAAATTATAACTAATCGTTTGATAGAAAGTCGTCGAGAAGAAATAGCCAAAGATGCCAAAGAGGCAATCGATGCTTTTCATAAAGGTGAACTATTACCTAAATCTGCCACGGAATTAATTGCAGAGTTACGAAAAACACTAACTGAAGGCGAATGAGAGACTTAGTATCATCGAACAGATTTGAGCGTTCTTTCCGTAAATTTGTTTTGCGTAATCTAAAGTTAAAAGAAAAAATTGAAGCTACTTTAGAAAAAATGCAAGAAGATGTTTTTTCCCCTCAACTCGATACACATTCTTTGAAAGGGCACCTGTCTGGATTGAAAGCTTGTTCGTGCGGTTATGATTGTCGGATTATATTTTCATTAGAAATAGATAACAAAACAAAGAAAGAAGTAATTATCTTAATTGATCTTGGTACTCATAAAGAAGTTTATTAAGATAATGAACATTTCGTTCGCATTCAATTTAACCTATAAAGTCCCTCTCCTCTTAAAGATAGGCATTTAAAGTCATAGCAATACGTACTTACTATTTAGTTGATTCTTTTTCTCACTAAGGATACGCTCTAATAACACTGCTGCTGGTACCCTATCGGGCTGTTGACCCTTTGGGTCAGCCTTTGGTCTAAAGTCAACATCCTTGGGGTCTTG
>CASBQB010000309.1 GCA_949127655.1 Chroococcales cyanobacterium PMM_0086
ATAAGAACCTCTCTCTCCTTTTGGTCTTCCCAAAACTACCATCACATCTGGTGCTTGACGTGTTTTATTGTCTCCCTCAACAGGGTACCAGAGTAAATCTCCTGCTACAAAGACTAATGATTCTTTAGCGTATAACCAGTCTAGGTTTGATTTGATGGTCGTAATCCAACTAAACTGTAAAGTGTTGTCTGACATTGGTTGACCATCTCTTTCTGGATAGATAATTTCTGGAAAGGCATCCTCTTGTATTTGTGCAATCATCACAAGTTCCTTTAGTTTAATTCCATAATAGCCCATTTATATTAAGCACTTTCTCTAATACAATTTTCTAGAAAAATTTTCTGAGTTTTTGCAGCATGAGTTTAGTCTGCACCAGTATAGATTTATAGACCGTAACCAATCAGGAGACCCAACTAACTTCACAAGAATTTACCTAGAACAGTTGAAAGTTTTCCCTATTGAAGTTAGACTAATTTTGGGTCTTGTATTTAAGTAAGCTTAATTATACAGACTCAATATTTTAACTATAAGAAACTTGATTCAGAGAACACAATATCCCATCCTCTATTTCAAAGTCCCCCTTAGATTGGAAGATTTACGCGGCAAAAAAACATAACTAATGGTGAAAAACTATGACGACATCTAATAAGCTTGGAAGAAGTTTCGCTCAAATCTTACTACAGACTCAGTATTCTCAGACTATCTTAGTTGAATCAGAAGGTCTCTTGAATGTATTTACAACCAGCTTTGATAATAATTACAACACACCAGCATTTGAAGTACTACTCGATCAATGGCAGACCCAAGATCTCAGTAGTTTTCCTAATAGTGAAATTCTCAGCAACAGTGTTTTGAGAAGTACTAATGCAACAAGTAAAAATCAAAATTATCTATCTGATAGGTTTTTAGCAACAGCAAAATCTAAGTCTTTAGTAAGTGAGGTTGCAACCAATAACCCAGAAGCTACAGCCGCACCACAGGTCAACTTTTCAGTCTTATTTAATGATCCTAGTAAAACGTACTCTTCTTACTACAACTCAATCATCACTAATCTTATAGCAGCAGGGGAGAAATGGGTAAATGCTTTAATTGCACCAGTATCAACTACTCTGACCGTAGAGATAAATTTTGAAAACATTCCAACAGCAAGCGGAAGTAGTCTGACTAATTCATATATTAGTACATTTAATTCTATTAACACTTATGAACAGGGGGCCGCTCACAAAATACGTACTGGAGAAGATACAAATGGCGCGCTATCAGACATTGAAATTAATTTTGGACCAAGTTACCTTACTAATGAACTTTGGTTCGATCCAAATCCAACTACTTTAAATACACCAATTCCCGCGACAAAGACGGATGCTTATTCAGTTTTGTTGCATGAGTTTGGTCATGTCTTCGCGTTTAATGGATGGAGAAATGGAGAGGATGGAACACTGCCAGGAAACTACCAGTCCACATTTGACTAAAACGTCATTACCGATGATGGAAACCTCTACTTTATTGGGGAAAATGCTGAATCTGTATACGGTGGTCCTGTCCCTCTGACCTATGGTAATTATAGTCATGTTGGCAACAATTCTCCCCTACCTGGCAGCGACCTGATCGCTGACTTAATGAACGGCATAGTTTTCCAACGTGGTCAACGCTACAATATCTCGTTATTGGATTTAGCTATTTTTAATGATGTTGGTTTACCAGCCAAAACCTCCTCTGTTCAAGGAATTATAGCCTTTAGTCAATCTCAATTTAGTATCAATGAAAATGGGGTAGCCGTACAACCTGTTACACTAACCCGTACAGGCGGAAGTAGTGATGCAATTACTGTGACTGTTAACCTCACAAACGGCACAGCTAAAGCAAGCAGCAAGCGACTTTATCAGTAACCCCATTATCATTAACTTTGCTAATGGAGAAACAAGTAAAACAGTCACTATTCCTATTATCAATAATAATCTTGATGAACTCAATGAAACAGTTAACCTAACTCTCTCTAACCCCACAGGAGGAGCAACATTAGGTAGCCAAAAGACTGCAGTTTTAACGATTATTGACAATGATACTCAACCAGTTATTAACCTCAGTGCTGATAAAACCATTGTTGAAGGGTTAATCAGTCCTCAAAGCGTTAGTTATACCCTCATCTTATCTAATCCCAGTAGCCAACCTATTAAAGTTAATTATGCAACTGCTAATGGAACAGCTACAGCAGGTTCTGACTATACTGCTACTACAGGAACCTTAACCTTTAATCCAGGTCAGATCAGTCAAGTTCTCAATATTCCTATCCTCAATGACAACCTGAATGAACCAGATCAAACCTTTAGCCTCACCCTAACTAGTCCGACTAATGCCACTTTAGCAACTAGAAAAACTGCCATCACCACTATTACAGATACCCTCTCTACTAATGTCACTACAACCTTACCCGCCAATGTAGAAAACCTCACTCTTACAGGTACTACCGTTATTAATGGTACAGGTAACAGTGGCAATAATACACTAGATGGAGGAGCAGGAAATGATACCCTGATTGGTGGATTAGGTGATGATCTTTACATTGTTGAGAGTTCAAGCGACATTGTGACAGAACAAGCTAATCAAGGAAGTGATACAGTGCGTTCTACTGTCACCTATACTTTAGCAGCCAACCTAGAAAACCTGACCCTAACTGGTACTATAGCTATTAATGGTACAGGTAATGCCAGTAATAACCTGATTACAGGTAACAGTGCTAAAAACACCTTAATAGGTGGAGCGGGAAGTGACCGCTTTAATGACAAAACCCTAACCGACTCGCTCTTAGCTAACTTTGATGTGATTACCGACTTCAATGCTACTGATGACCGCTTCTTGGTTGCTACAGCCAGAAATGGCTTTTTTAATGTGGGAGCGGTTACTAGTCTAACTGCGGCGGGAATTGCTGAGAAATTAACCCCCACTTTGTTTGATGCTAACTTTGCTGCTAGATTTAGCTTTGGTAGTCGAACCTTTGTGGCCATTAACAATGCAATAGCCGGCTTTAATAATAGTACTGATGCTCTTGTAGAGGTGACAGGTTTAACCGGAACTCTCAGTACAAATAATTTTGTGACGGTTTAATGTAGATTTATAAGTTGCCTCAGTCCTCCAATTTTGGGGGACTGGTTTTAGAGGCTTTCCTGCCTGTTCCTGAATGAGGACAATCACTAGTTTCAGGTGAGAGGTTTAAGCCTTGGGCAGTAGGTCAAAGATTCTAAAGATGACTGTTGCTATACCAATTCCCAGTGTGAGAATACCAATTCCCAAGGTAATAATTAGACCTATGACCCATTTATATAGTCCTGATACTTCGTTTTTTGTTTCTTTAAGATCTATTTTGAGTTCCTTAACATCTTCTTTGATATTCTGAACCTCTACCTGAACAGACTTTACTTCGCCTTTCAAGTCTGCTAGTCCTACTTTAATATCAGTAAGCTCTTTTTGAATGCTCTTTACTTCACTAGCTAAATTCTCAATGGCTTTAAGTATCGCGCTCTCAGTCTCTACAGTCATTTTGGTTATAATCCTTAGTTATTGGTTATCTATGTATAACAGAGAGCAACTCGCATCGGCTCTCTTCTTTTATTTTAAGTTCTCTCTATAAAGGAGCATCCTCTGTACCAATAAAATAGTTTAAAAGTTCTTGTTATATAAGACAATTCTCTAGAAAAACTTTCTGATTTTTTGCAGCATTGGTTTAGCTATCGTACCGTTCGCAGGGCATTTGTATTTTAATTGTATAGCAAAAGACAGGAGGCACCGAGTAAAAGGCAAGTAGAGTGTTGAGTTTAAGGGTTTTTAACTGTCCTAATATTTGTGGCTACTGTTAGAATATTATATTTGTTGCCTAGACAAAGTGATCCTAAAGATCTCTAAGAGCGTGCATTTAGACTATAAACGTACTCACTCGAAAAAATGCTAAGTTAAACCCTATTCAATATACTAAAATCATGGACACTAAACCTCCTTTACCACCTTTTACTTTAGAAACAGCTAAACTCAAAGTACAAATGGCTGAAGATGCTTGGAACAGCAGAGATCCAGGAAAAGTTTCCCAGGCATATACTATTGATTCCCTTTGGCGGAATAGGGCAGAATTTTTTAGTGGAAGAGAAAAAATTCAAGAATTTCTCACAAGAAAATGGAGTACAGAACTAGAATATCGATTAAAAAAAGAGTTGTGGAGCTTCTATGAAAATCGTATTTCAGTTAAATTTGAGTACGAATATCAGATCAATTCAGGACAATGGTATCGAGCTTACGGTAACGAACAGTGGGAATTTGCGGAAAATGGGCTGATGAGAAGGCGAGAAGCTAGTATTAATGACTTACCAATTAAGGAATCAGAACGCAAGTTTCGCATTTAAAGAAATGAATCAAGTCTAGATCTCTATAAGTAAAGTTAGTTGCTCATCACGCTTTACTGCTAAAGTAAGGTGAGACAATTATCGGAATTTATCACAATTGCGGCATGACTTACCAGCGAGTGTTACTCAAATTAAGTGGTGAAGCACTGATGGGAAATCTAGGCTATGGAATTGATCCCCAAGTGGTCAAGGACATCGCTGAAGAAATCTCAGAGGTTATTAGTCTTGGCGTTCAACTGGCGATCGTTGTCGGCGGCGGTAACATCTTTCGTGGAGTCAAAGCGGCTGCAGGAGGCATGGATCGGGCTACAGCTGACTATATTGGCATGATTGCCACGGTGATGAATGCCATGACCTTACAAGATGCCCTAGAACGCCTCGAAGTTCCCACGCGTGTACTAACTGCAATAGCCATGCAGGAAGTCGCAGAAACCTATATACGCCGTCGTGCCATCCGTCATCTGGAAAAGGGACGTGTCGTTATTTTTGGAGCGGGTTCAGGCAATCCTTTTTTTACAACCGATACTACAGCCGCTTTGCGAGCTGCAGAAATTGATGCAGAAGTAGTATTCAAAGCGACAAAAGTTGATGGTATCTATGACTGCGATCCGAAAGAAAATCCAGACGCACGTCGTTATAAGAGTCTCAACTATAATCATGTTTTAAAGCATGATTTAAGGGTTATGGATGGAACAGCAATCGCACTATGTAAAGAACAAAATATTCCGATTTTAGTTTTTGATTTATCAGTGCGGGGAAATATCATCCGCGCGATTAAGGGAGAATCTGTTGGAACAATTGTAGGAGGTCTCTGTGAAGTTAGCTGACATTAAAGACAATATGCAAAAGAGTATTGAATCTACTCAACGCGCTTTTAATTCTATCCGAACAGGTAGGGCTAATGCCTCTCTCTTAGATCGGATAACTGTAGATTACTATGGTACAGAAACCCCGCTTAAATCTTTGGCTAATATCAACACACCTGATTCAACAACTATTGCTATTGCGCCTTATGATAAGAAGAGTATGGCGCAGATTGAAAAGGCTATCTCACTATCAGATCTTGGACTGACTCCTAATAATGATGGTCAGGTGATCCGTCTGAATATTCCACAATTAACCACAGAACGTCGTAAAGAACTAGCTAAACAAGCATCTAAGCTAGCAGAAGAGGGAAAAGTGGCTTTACGTAATATTCGCCGTGAAGCTGTTGAGTCTGTTCGTAAACAGGAAAAAAATCACGAAATTCCTGAAGATGAAGCCCGTGATCTACAAGAACAAATTCAGAAAGTCACTGATCAATATAGCAGTAAAGTTGAAGAACTCTTGCAGGCCAAAGAAAAGGAGATATTAACCATCTAAGATTACCTAGTGTCTAAATAGGCGCTTTAAAAGGAGCGTCTAGTTTAGGCAACTAGTAATTCACATAACGATCATGCAGCAACTCTTTAGACGCTTAAGAAGAACATTTAGTAAACCTATATTATTTGGCATTTGTGGCGCAATTGGCTGTTTATTAGCTGCCCTACTTTTAGGAGAGCCTCTCTTGTTACTAACTAAAGTACCAGTAAGCAGTCCCATATCTCAACCCCAAGCTATTGTCATGCTGATTGACTCTTCAGGTAGTATGGATGGTGAAAAAATAACTGAAGTCAAAAGAGCAGCTAGATCTTTTGTTCAGCGCCAAGATCTTCAGAAAAATCAAATAGCAGTACTAGGCTTTGGTAGCAAAGTACAAATAGGAACTCCACTCACTTCAGATTTAAAAACCTTAGAAGAAGCGATCGAAAATCTCAATGATGGGGGGGGCACTTTAATGAATCTAGCCCTCGCTGAAGCAGTAGAGCAACTTAAAACCACAAATCTTAATAAAAACATTCTCTTATTTACTGATGGGGAACCAAGTTCTCCCCAAGAGACTATAGCAGTCGCTTCTCAGGTACAAAAAGAAAAAATTACCTTAATTACGGTCGGTACAGGCGATGCTAATGCAGATTTCTTATCTCAATTAACTGGCAACCCTAAACTAGTATTTTATGTCGATACAGGAAACTTTGAACAGGCTTTCCAAAAGGCAGAAAATGCCATTTATAACCGTCAATTAGTTGAAGGGGGGGATTCTACAGGAGAATATGGACTAGTCTATAGTATCCTGCGGGTTGGCACTTGGACAGGTATTCTAGCATTAGGGGTCTGTTTAGCTTTAATTATCGGGCAAAACTACACCCTACATCGTCGTCCTTTAACTCTTCGAGAAGGACTAATAGGAGTCGTCGGAGGACTAATAGCAGGACTAGTCGCAGGTAGTCTAGCACAGTTAATCTTTGGTTTGCTGCCGAATACTCCTCTAATGGCCATGGCCGGTAGAGTAACAGGCTGGAGTATTCTAGGGTTATTAGTGGGTGGGGGAATGTCCTTTCTGGTTCCCAACTTGAGCACTAAAAGAGGCCTATTAGGTGGTGTGATAGGCGGAATAATCGGCGGTATTTGCTTTTTAGTAATCTATGGAGTCTTAGGTGAGGTTACAGCGCGTTTAATAGGTGCAGGAGTCATAGGATTCTTTATTGGCTTAATGATAGCCTTGATTGAACAAATGACCCGCAAAGCCTGGATTATAGTAGAATGGACACCCAATGAAAAAACCACTCTAACTGTTGGCAGTGAACCTATTGTTTTAGGTTCTTCTGAAAATGCTCACATCTATTTAAGTAAAGCTGAAGGCTTTTCCCCAGTCACAGCAAAAATCTATCAAGAAGGACAAAAGTATCTTATTGAATATGATCTTCAATATGGACAGGCTAAAGGGATGAAGGTACTTAAGCATGAACTAACAGATGGCGCAAAACGGAAATTTGGACAGATTATCTTAGAAACAAGAATCAATACAGAAACTCCCCGCCTTGCTAAAATTCAATAGGCAATGATGTTAGACTAAAAGTGCATTTACCAGACTTTCATAATGAAGCTTATCTCTGCTTTGGGTTTAGATATTGGAGGGCGACGTATTGGGATAGCCGGTTGTGATGGGACTGGACTAATTGCTACAGGACTTGCTACCCTAGAGAGACGCTCTTTTGGCTATGATGTCGAACAGTTAAAACAGTGGGTAGACCGTCGCAGGGTTCACGTTTTAGTAGTTGGGCTACCTTATACTATGGATGGAGAGATTGGTTATCAAGCACAGAAAGTGCAAGTAATCGCAGAAAGTCTCTCTCAGGCTTTAGGACTTCCTATAGAATATGTTGATGAACGTCTAACATCTGTAGAAGCAGAGGAACAACTTAAAACCACTAAACGCTTTAATGCACGTCGTGATAAAGGTCAAATAGATCGTCGTGCAGCGACTATAATACTACAACAATGGTTAGACACCCGGCGTAATCTCCAGCATTCTCTATAAACTAAGGGCGCTTATTTTGTAGTTTTAGCATAGCTTGTTGAATACGCTTTTCCAAGGACTGATCCGTTTTAACTTTCAGTGTAATAGCATTAAATTCTGCAATGGTTAAACCACTATTTTCAACAACTTTTTTTGAGGTAACGCAATAATTTACCGCGACTTTTTGAGCTTCTGGAATTAAAGAGCGCAAACTTTCTGGTTTATTACAAATAATCTCAGGCGGGTTTTTACCTAAAAGACTTTGAATAGTACTGTAAGCCTGTTGTCTTTGTGCTTCTATGATCAGAACAGCCTTAGCGTACTTAGTAATATCAGTTTCACTTAAGTCTTGAGAATAGGCAAAAAACCCCACGCCTTGACAAACAGAATGCCAGGAACATCTTTCTGGTGTCAGTCCCATCAATGTACTCATAAAAGCTAGTATAAAAGCGGTTATAAAATGAGTTAAAGTTCTGTCAGTCAGAGAAGGAAAACAGAATTTAATAGCGCCCGATGACTGTTCAAAACACCAAAACATCAATGTTGCCAGAAAATTTCACTATCCTTTGAGAATCGTTTGAAGATTCAAT
>CASBQB010000310.1 GCA_949127655.1 Chroococcales cyanobacterium PMM_0086
CTAACCCATCTAACCACTTTTCAGCCGTCAGCCTATCTAGCACATCATAACTATAAGTTCTAATCCTTCCATCCCTATCTGTCTGAGTTATCAGGTTTCCTACTGCATCATAATTATAGGTGCGAGAAAAACCTAAAGAATTAGTCTCACTCTTCAAACGATTGAGAACATCATAAGTATAGGTAGTAGTATTAGTATTAGGGTCAGTTAGACTAGCCACATTGCCATTAAGATCATAAGTCGTGGTGGTTATCGAACCATTAGCATCAGTAACACTAGTTATACGACCTAGAGTATCATAACCATAATGAGTAGTATTCGATAGCGCATCTGTTACTGCAATGACCTGATTATTTAAGTCATAACTAGTTGTTGTAGTATGTCCTAAATTATCAGTAACAGTAGTTTGATTCCCATTATTATCATAAGTATATGAAGTCGTCTGTCCTAGAGCATTAGTTTGACTAAGAACATTACCATTAGCATCATAGACAGTCATCATACTATGTGTTAAGGCATCAGTTACACTGGTTTGACGATTAAGAACATCATAACCATAATAAGTAGTATGACCATTAGCATCAGTTTCACTCAGAACATTCCCTACAGCATCATAGTTCGTGGTAGTAATCTGGAGTAAAGCATCTTTTACACTAATTAGACGATTCCGACTATCATACTGATAAGTGGTAGTATGTCCTAACGCATCAGTCTCAGCAATAACATTCCCTGCTTTATCATACTGAGTCTTAGTAATACCGTTATTAGCATCAATCACCTCAATTTGACGACCTAACTCATCATACTTATACTGCGACTGATGTCCTAAAGCATCAGTAAGAGAAATTAACTGATTAGCAACATCATATTGATAACGAGTAATACTCCCCAAAGCATCAACACTTCTAACTAATCTTCCTCTGGAATCATAGAATGAGTAAGTCGGATTTCCTTTTGCATCAATAAAGGCCGTCTGATTATTATCGAAATCATACTTAAACTTATTTGTCGTGCTATCTGGTAAAATCGTTGATTTCAAACGATTCCGACTATCATATTGATACTCTGTAGTATGTCCTAAGGGGTCAGTTGTCGCTATCAGATTACCAGCTAGAGCATAGGTATTGTGAGTCACTCCCCCATTAGCGTTACTCGTCTTAATCAACCGTCCCATCGCATCATAGACATTTGTCGTAGTATGTCCTAATGGGTCTGTTACCGTCAGTTGATTCCCCATTGAATCATAGGTATACAATGTACTCTTATTATTAGCATCTATCGTTTTAGATAACAGATTCATGATATTGTACTGATACTCAGTTCTATGCCCTAACTCATCAATAAAAGCTGTTTGGTTTCCAGCTAGATCATATTCAAAATGTTGATAAGCTTCAAGTGAAGTACCTACAGCAAAGGTAGTCTTAATCAATCGACCATAGCTATCATACTGATAACTAGTTACTCTGCCTAATGGGTCAGTCTCACTTGCTAATTGACCTCTTGAAGTATAGGTATAATTCGTTCTGACATCATTAACACCCCCAGTCCCTACTACATAGTTCACATAGAGAAGTAATCCAGTTGTCGGGTCATAATTGTAAACAGTCCGACGACCTAACTCATCAGTGTAACTCGTTACCTTATTGAAGAGCGGGTCATAAGTATAAGTACGTAGAGTAGCTACATTACTGCTACTAGAGGCAACACTATTGAGACTGATGGTTAAGTTATCACTCTCAGAATTAGCTGTGACCCAATCTAACTTACTATCCCCGTTAAAATCACCTACAGCCAATGAAGTGGGATTAGAATCAACTAGGAATTGTAAGTTACTTTGGAAAGTCCCATTTCCATTACCTAATAAGACTGAGACTGTATTACCAAATCGATTAGCTACTAATACATCTAACTTACCATCTCCATTTACATCTGCTAGAACTACAGCACTAGGAGAATTTCCGACAGTATAATCAGTTAGAGTACTAAAAGTGCCAGCTCCATTGTTTAATAGGACTGAAACCGTATTACTTTCACGATTAGCTACAATCAAGTCAGACTTACTATCCCCATTGACATCGCCTACTGCTAACCCACTAGGATTACTCCCTACAGCATAATCAGTCAGAGTGCCAAAAGTCCCATTTCCATTACCTAATAAGACTGAGACTGTATTATCAAAGAAATTAGTTACTAATACATCTAACTTACCATCCCCATTTACATCTACTAGAACTACAGCACTAGGAAAATTTCCGACAGTATAATCAGTTAGAGTACTAAAAGTGCCAGTTCCATTGTTTAATAGGACTGAAACCGTATTGCTACCAGCATTAGTGACAATCAGATCCGACTTACTATCCCCATTAATATCTCCTAAAACTACTGCAACAGGACTAAAACCAACACTATAATTTACAGGTGTTTCAAAGCTTCCATTCCCTTGTCCCAAGAAAATAGATATGTTGTTACTGTTAGCATTAGCTACTATTAAATCAGGCTTACCATCTCCATTCACATCTGCTAGAACTACAGCACTAGGAGAATTTCCGACAGTATAATCTTGTAAAGGGACAATTGTTCCATCCCCATTGCCTAATGCTACCGACACTGTATTACTGAAGGAGTTAGCACTGACCACATCTAAAACCCCATCCCCGTTGAGGTCACTGACAGCAACTGAGACTGGTGCATTACCCGCAGCTTGATTGGTTAAACTATCTTGAATAAAAGTCCCATCCCCATTGGATTGAAGAACAGTTACTCCTCGACTATTTTGATAACCTACTACCAAATCTACTTGACCGTCATTATTGACCAATGCTACTGTTACAGAATTAGGGTTAGAGCCACTTACCTGATAATCAATGGCAGCAGCAAAAAGGCCATCGCCCTGGTTTAATAGAACAGATATCGCATTGGTATTTGACTGTAGAATAATCAAATCAGGCTTACCATCCCCATTGAGATCTGATAATTCTATGGCAATGATTTCACCATTGACTGTATATTGAACAGGTGGACCAAAAGTTCCATCACCGTGGTTTAATAATACATCTACTTCATCATTGCCATATCCCAAACCAACTGCTACCACTAAATCAGGCTTACCATCGTTATTAAGGTCTTGGAGTTGGACTTCTTTGAGATATCCCCCTGGGAAATAGTGAGTCTGAGAACCAAAGGTGCCATCCCCATTATTTAAAAGTACCGATACATTCCCAGAATTAGTGACAACCAAGTCCGACTGGCCATCCCCATTGATATCATTTAAGACCACCGAAGAGGGACTACCTCCCACGCTATAATCAGTCTTCGTTCCAAAAGTCCCATTAATATTGCCTAACAGGATTGAGACAGTATTATCATAATTATTGGCTGTAATAAGCTCTGCTATACTATCTCCATTGACATCATTTAAAACTACAGAATTCGGATGATTTCCTACTGTATACTCAGTCTCTGTTCCAAAGGTGCCATTCCCATTATTCAAAAACACCTTTACTGTACTATTAAGAAAATTAGCCGCTATTAAGTCAGGTTTTGCATCAGCATTGAGATCCCAAATAACAGTCGAAGTGAGATTAGCACCTACTCCATATTGAATACTAGGACCAAAAGTCCCATCACCCTGACCTAGCAATACACTTAAACCAAGATTCTCCCCAGCATAAGCAATAACTAGGTCTAGTTTACCATCAGTATTAAGCTCACCTACTGTTACTGCTACTGGGTTACTTATTAAAGCAATAGTAGTGGCTTCATTAAAGCCATGACCATTTCCTAATAAGACTTCGAGAGTCGCATTAGAAGAATTAATCCCGATTAAATCTGTATATCCATCATTATTTAAGTCGGCTGTTGTAATGTCAGTGAGACTGCTATTGGTCGGATAAATCTGATGAGCAAATAAAGAACTATTATTAAGAAAAGAGGAAGTACTTTGAGAAATTGTATCCTGAACAGTCAGAACATTACCCATTGCATCATAGGTATAGTCAGTCGTGTTACCACGCGCATCAGTTGTTTGGGTGACTAAGTTCTGGTTATTGCGTCTAGTAGTGACTCCTGGTCCTACTCCATCAATTGAACCAGAACCAGAACCAAATTGGTCAATTTGATTATTTGTTACATTCCCATTCCCATCGGCATAACTACCTGTGCGTTGATTAAAGAAAATGGCTACAGGTGCTGCTATTGGATTACTTGTTTGGCTGGCAGCATACAGTCCTTGTACTTGGGATGGCGCGATACGTACTACCGAGCCATCTTTGAGAGTAGCCTGTGTTACTCGTCCGGCAAAATCATAGACATCTTGACCATAATTCCCTATTGAGTCAGTCATACTTGTCATGTGATGACTGCTATCATACGACCAACTGGTTTTAGCCGTATTTGGGTCTTTCACCTGCATTAAATTACCAGCAGCATCATAGGACAGTTGCGTGACTCGTCCTGTTGGGTCAGTAATACTACTAACCCTCTGACCACTATAAGTAAGGGTGGTTGTTAGTCCCACTGGGTCTATAATGCTACCTAAAAGACCAGTAGCATTATAAATATATTGAGTAATATTTCCTATTGGGTCAGTGACAAAAGCCAGTTGATTTTGAGCATTAAAGTTATAGACAGTCTGGTCTCTTAATGTACGTTGGAAAGTTCCATTACTTAGCTTTATTAAGGTTGAAAAATCACCAGGGGGCGCACTATAAGCACCACCCACTACCGTAGGCGCATTAAATAATAGTTCTGTCCCGTCTCCATCTACTAACAAGGCACTATTATCACTATTGACGACAATTTCTTGTAAACCTTGTAACCCCCAACCTGCTCCAAAGGCACTATTAATACTATTGACAGTGACTAGCTTGCTAGAGTTAGGGAGTGATAGAGAACCTGTCCAAGAATTAGGGGCAATTCCAGGAACGAGATAGCCAGCCGAAAGCTTGTAGGAATAAACACCTGTCGTTTGACCAGTCAAATCAGCTTGTAAGGCCGCTTGTATCTGAAAAGTCGATGTCGAACTGTCAGGAGAGGGGAGCGACCAGAAATTATACCCACTACCACTAAGTCCCAAAGTTCCCCCCGACGCACCTGGAACCTGATATTCTAAATTTCCTACAGTAATAGAAAGCGTCGCGGCTAGTTTTGGATTAGCTGCAAGCAAGTCTCTGACATCTTGTATATTGAAATTAACAATAGGTGTCGGGTTAGCCCGTAATGAATCATAATGCAGCGTCAACTCGCGTGTAACGCCTAGTGACTGATAAGTGACTAAGTTATAGTCTTCCATCACTACACCTGTATTCAAAGACGCTTCAGAGCTAACCTCACCTGTAATCTCACAGTCGTCTGGACAGCCAGGGACTGGGGTATTATCTAGTGGTGGTGGTGGTGGTGGACTAAAGAAATGCCAACTACTATTCCTTATACCCCCAGATATAGTATTAATAACACTCCCATCTGCACTGACTTGTCCCTGTCCCACGTTGTCAAAATCACCTGTATTGGGATTAATTGACCACAAGTCCATCAAAGTCCCAGCACCATAACCAGCTAAATTAGGTAAGCTTAATAGAGCGGGAGTATTAAAGACCATATCCCCTGGTTGAACAGTCACAACTAAATCAGGATAAAGGTTGGATGGTAAAGCTGCAGGTGTTAAATTAGTAGGGACTTTAGTAATACTAACTATCCCGGCAAAAGCATTCCCATTCTTATCAAACAAACTATTAGCTGCTACTAATACACTAGCCCCACTCAGATTAACATTAGTAACAATGGTGTC
>CASBQB010000311.1 GCA_949127655.1 Chroococcales cyanobacterium PMM_0086
ACTCCCTTTAATTTAGCTGCTTCTGAAATAGTTAACTTACTCATGCTATCATTATAGCTTAGCTTATGAGTAGCTTTAATAAAAATTAGTTAAGTATTTTTAAGCTGTCCTCAACCCCTAATTTCGGATTTTCGACAAACTCTGGCATAGTAAGTCACCTGCTTAATTTCTTGAAAATCATCTGCTCACTAATAATTATGCCACTTTGCGGGTTATCAAGCTAGTTCATGCTTTATTGAGGATTAGAATTTGTTTGAGAACGACTAAGGGAAGTCAACTCAATGAGAGAATGTTATAATTGAGACTCACAGGATATGATAGTTACTAAAAAATAGCAGAGATTAAGTATTATGACTAAACGTAAGCTGTTATCCTTAGCATCTCACGCGGCAATCTTTTTAAGCACGACAATTATTAGCGTTCTGGTTCCTCTCGTCATTCTATTTGTTTCTGATGACGAGGTGGTTAAGGACAATGCCAAAGAGGCCTTGAATTTCCACTTCAATGTGTGGCTTTATGGCATCATTGTTGGGATTCTTTCCTTTATTTTGATTGGGTTTTTACTCTGGCCTTTTCTGGTCTTATTAACTTTCATAGCCCCAATTCTGGCAATTATCCAAGTTCTAAACAATGATGATAAACCTTTTCGTTATCCCTTTATTTTCCGCTTGCTCTAACTGAATACATCAAGATTGTTACTCTCGAAAAGTCTCTACTATACTAATTCTTTTTAAAATAAGATGAAGTTTGCAGAGACTTTTTAAAATAGATTTTGAGAAAAAAATGTTCAATATGGACTTTCTTAGATAGTATTTTAAAGTATAAATACGAAAAAGTCTTATAGTAATCTAAAGTTAGGGTAATGAAAGAAGTAGTTAGATCGTTACTCAACTTCATGTGGGCTGGTTTATTTGAAATAGGAGGTGGTTATTTAGTTTGGCAATGGTTGAAAGAAGGTAAGCCTATTTTATGGGGCATAGCGGGAGGCTTGATACTAGCATTATATGGCGTTGTGGCAACCTTTCAAACTGCTAACTTTGGTAGGGTTTATGCAGCTTATGGAGGAATATTTGTAGCAATGGCTATGCTTTGGGGATGGAAAGTAGATGGAATCAAACCTGATAATTATGATTTTTTAGGGGCATTAGTAGCAATGATGGGTGTTCTAATTATTATGTACGCACCTAGAAGTTAATTATGACTGTAAAAGTGTTTGTTTGGTTACCAAATGCTGGTAATGTTGGGCACACTGCAATGCAAATTGGAGAAGATCTTTATATTTCTTTTTGGCCGGATAAGGCAAAAAAGAGCTTTGCTGCTAGTATAGTCCGTCATTTAACAATGAATGTAGTGCGTAGTCCACTCTATCAAGACTATCTATTTGATCGAGAAAAAAATGGATTTGAGCCAATAATTACAGAACTAGAATATCTCAAAGAAGAAGAGATCAGAGAATATTGGTCTAAGGTCAAAGATAGCGAGGTTTCTTACAAATTAGCAGAGTTTAACTGTTCCACAGTCATTGCTAATTCCCTTTATATAGGTTCAGGTTTACAACCCTCCTTTCGTCCTCTAGCAGATCTTGATACTTATATAGGACTGGGAATACCTTTAGGAGAAATTGAAGCATGGGAACCTAAAACTATTCTGCAATATGCCAAGGAAATAAAGCGCTTTCAAACAGAAAAAATATGAAATCTTTACAGCCAAAAATCGTCTATTCTCCTCATTATAATATCCGTTTTTTGGGGTTAGAAAAACTACATCCTTTTGATAGTTGTAAATATGGTCATGCTTGGCAACAACTTTTAGACTGGTTTGGTAATCAACTAGAAAATCTGAGAATCACACCAGAATCACCTGTGACTGTTCAAGAATTGCTAACAGTACATACTTCTGATTATTTGCAACAATTAAAACATTCTTTTTATGTAGCTAAGGCTTTAGAATTATCTGAACTGGCCATCTTACCTTATTTTCTGTTAGAAAAGCATATTTTAAAAGGTATGCAGTTAGCAACTAAAGGGACAATATTAGCTGCAGAATGGGCATTAAATAACGGTATGGCGGTTAATTTATCTGGGGGTTATCATCATGCTAGTGGAGATAAAGGAGAGGGATTTTGTCTTTATTGTGATATAGCAATCGCTATTAATGTGTTACGAGAATCAGAAGTTTTACAACCAGAAGATCCTATACTAATTATAGATTTAGATGCACATCAAGGAAATGGTTTAGAAAGAGTTTTTTCTCTGGATAAATCTGTTTACATTCTAGATATGTATAATCAGAATACTTATCCTCAAGATTGGTGGGCAACAAGTCTGATTGATTGTAATCTTCCCTTAAGAAACAGGACTGAAGATAAAGAGTATTTAGCACTATTAAAAAAACATCTACCCCCATTTATTGAGCAAGTAGGAAAGCCTAAAATTGCTTTTTTTAATGCTGGAACAGATATCTATAAAGATGATCCTCTTGGTGGATTGAGTATTTCTAAAGCTGGTATTTTAGAGCGAGATAAATTTGTTTTTCACACATTAACAGAAGCGGGTATTCCTTGGGTTATGGTCTTAAGTGGGGGTTACACGAAGGAAAGTTATCTTTTAGTCGCTAACAGTGTAGCTTATATCTTAGAAACTTGGGGTCTTAAGTAATCACATTTCTCAAATACATACCGTGACTTTTGGGATCAAATTTAGGGGGAAATTCTGTCTTTTGATTATAAAATGCGCCTTGAAGATTTGTGCCATTTAGTTTAGTTCTGTAGAGGTTAACACCTTCTAAATTAGCACCTTCTAGATTAGCGTTTTTCAGTTCAGTTCCGAAGAGATTAGCACCAGATAAATCTGCACCAATCATCAGCGCGCCGCTTAAATCTGCTTCTCGTAAATCAACCCCTTTCAGGTTAGTATAATTAAGATTAGCTTTACTTAAATTTACCGCGAATAAGTCAGCTTCAGATAAGTTACTACCTAATAAATGAGCACCGACTAAATCTGTTCCCAATAACTTGACTCGATGCAGATTAGTCTGATTTAATTTAGCGCCTCGCAAAATAACTTTTTTAAGAATTGCCCATTCTAAATTAGAATAACTAAAATCTACATCGGTGAGATTAGCTTGTGATAAATTAGCCCTTTGTAAGTTGGTGCGCGTTAAAATAGCCTCCTGTAAAATAGCTTCACCAAGGTTAGCATCAGACAGAATAGCAGCAGTAAAATTAGCATAACTAAGATTACTCTTCTCTAAGTTAGCCTCAACAAACAAGGCTTTTTCTAGACAACTTTTGATTAAAATACTGCCCTGTAAGTTAGCTCTGCTCAAATCTGCTTCATAAAGATTAGCACCTCGTAAATTAGCACCTTCTAAGTTAGCCTCACTTAAATTAGTTTTAACTAAATCTGCTCCTTTTAGATTAGTATGACTTAAATTTGCTCCTGATAGGTTTGTTCTAAATAAAATAGCCCTTTCCAGGTTAGCCTCACTGAGATCTACATTGCTTAAAGTAGCCCTGAAAAGATCCGCTCCCCTTAGTTGGGCACTTTTAAAAATCCGCTCTCCTTTAGAGTATCTTCTGAGTAATTCTGCGGCGTGTTTGATTCCTTGGGTAAGAGTAGTATTCATAACTGCAAGTCTTAAACTATGTGAATTATATCTGAGTTAGCAAGAAGAAAGTAAATCTAGCTACAAAATGATCTCTAGAATCTTTCGATAATTAGTCTAATTGAAAAAATTAAATACAGAACTATGTCTCAAGCCGACTCTTCTAGTACTAAATTAAAACCTACTCTAGGCTTAGTTGGTGTCACTATCAATGCTATGGCCCTGATAGCACCTGGAGCTTTTTTGTGGACTACCTTTCAGCTACAGTCTCCATCTTCCTCTGCTTTGAATATGTGGGCTTCGATAGCTGTAGCAACCATTATTGCTCTTTTAACTGCTAGTTGTTTTGCTACATTAGCTAAGGCTTACCCTCAAGCAGGTGCAGGTAGTTCTTACTTCTTTGCTGAAGCGGCAATCATCAATAAAGAAGAACACAAGCACTATAAAATGGCTCGTTTGGCTAAGTTTGTGACAGGTTGGGCTGCTCTTCTTTACTACTGGGTATATCCTGGGGTAATGGTAAGTTTCATGGGAACACTGCTGATTTATATCGGTCAGTTATTTAACCCTAGTTTTGCCAGAGACTCATTTACCCAGATTCTACTTTGTGTAGTTTTTGCAGGACTGGTTGGCGGGATTGCCTTTATCGGGGTCACAGGTTCAACATTAGTTAACATCATCATCAATATTATCCAGATTAGCTCCTTAACTCTAGTCAGTCTACTAATGATTGTTTTCCGTTTCGGTCATCCTGAATATAAATATGTACATGATAATGCTCTAAGCGTTGTTTTGCCACATGATTTATCAGGACTGGTCTTTCAGACGACAATTGCTATATTGTTGGTTGTCGGTTTTGAGTCAGCAACCGCTTTTGCTGCAGAAGCTATCAACCCTCAAAGAGATATACCGAAAGCGGTCATTCTCTCACTCTTCATTCAAGCTTGTATCTGCTATTTCTTTGAGTATTTTGCCGCTAATTTCTTTATTAGTGATGCTTACAGAGGAATTGTCAATAAAGCAGGAGAGGCAGGTTCTTTTATCGTAATTGATTCTAAGATTAGCGATTTTTCTGCAGGTATTGCAGCAGCAGGAGTAAAAGCAGCTGATTATGCAGGTGGTAAAATTGTTACTGGATTTGATGCTTCTGTACTTTCTGGTGCGCCTATCGGGGACATGATGAAGATTATAGGGAACTCTATTGCTAACGGGTTTGGTTTCTGGTTAGTCTTAGGATTAGCTATTACTGTTTTACTAGCGCTTGTCGGTACCACCCTCTCCGCTCTTTCAACAGGAGTACGCATCAGTTATGCAATGGGAGAAGACAGAGAACTACCAGCTATGTTTGGAGTATTACACAGAACATTGAGTACTCCCTATATTGGGGTAATTATTTTGACAATTGTCTCAGCAATTATTGGGAGTTATGGGGTACTCAATGTTAATAATCTGACTCAGGTGACTTTGATTTCTAACATCGGTACTTTCATGTTCTATGGAATAACCTGTTTAATCACCTTAATTGCTAGATTAGAGCACCTCTTAGATGAAGCTGCAGAAGCTCATCCCATTCGGACTATTATTATTCCGATAGTAGGTGGTTGTATGAACTTCCTTATGATGGTTGGAGTATTTTACTTTGGCTTTTCTTCAGGTGGTGATTCTGCTAAGAATGCTCAAACAGCCATCGGTTTTTC
>CASBQB010000312.1 GCA_949127655.1 Chroococcales cyanobacterium PMM_0086
TCTAAATAAATAACACTATGTTAACTTTTGTAAAATATCTGTAACTCGCTCCTATTGCCCATTCCCTATTCCCTATTCCCTATTTACAAGATAACCTTTATTTTCAACGACTTACTTAGAACACAAGCACCTTTAGGATAATCGGGATAGTCTTCTAAGATCGTAGCTTTAGTAATACTATTGATAATGTCTACGACAAAAATATTGTCATTGGCCATTTCATCATAACCATGCGCTGATATTTTGATCTCTCTACTTTCAATCAGTTTGAGAATTTTGATGAAGGTTTCACTCATAAAGTCTGAAGAGTGTAGAAACTGCTATTTCAATTTTACTTTGTTGGCTTAACCGTAAATTGACTAACAATACTAATAGGAGGTTGACTAGATAAAACTTTACTTCTAGTCTGGGGATCATCTAGATCTGCTTCTGTATAAGGCGGAATGCCATAAGTTGTAACTAATAGTTTTTGACTTGTTGGGCTAATTTCAAACTCAGTCCAACCGTAGGTATTAGTTGCAGTATAACCTCCTTTTAAAAGCGTTGCTTCAATCCGACTGTCTTTAAAAGAAGCCCCCAAAGTATTATAGGAAAGTAAAGGATAACCAAAAGGCTTGAGAAGATTATTAACTAGTGTAATGATCATCTGTTCTTTAACAGTAGAAGATGCTGACTCATATGCCTCTTTTTGTTCAGAAGTAACTAAACCCGCTTTATAACCTAATTTAACGGCATTTGGCCCAAAAGGAGCATCATAAGCAACCGGTCCTGTCACAATTTCCCAAGTCTTAGTAAGGTTCTGTTCACCAAAGGGCGCATTCTGATAGGCAACAGTATTAATTAAAGTACCATGAAAATCAGCTGTGACAAAGACTACATTAGTTATTTTATTCTGTCCAATAAAACGCAAGAGATCAGAACGTTCTGCTGCATAACCTTCATAATGGTCTTCTCCACCGACAATACCTAAATTTTGTATAGGTTCGGGAATCATAATGAATTTCCAGATAAGCCCTTTTTTCTGAGCATCTAAGAGATCTTGTTTAAGTTGCTTAAGTTGAGGAGAACCAAGATAGACGCGAGTGGGATCAAAACTTGTTTTAAGATAATTGGCTACAGCTTGTTTATCGCTAGGATTAATAAAGCCTATTTTAGGGTCTATACCAATTTCTCTATCTCGGAAAGAACGCGAATCTAAAATTAAGATGGCTGCATCACTGCCAAAAGTATTATAACGGTAAAGTCGAGGCGTTTTATCAGTTCTAGTATCTTCAGTATTACTATAATATTCATCGCGTAGGGGATTATATTCTTGAAATGCTTGTAAAGCGTTTTTATAAATTTGAGTTTGGTTGGTGTAGGGTACCTCGGTATCTCCTAATGTTAAAGCAACCTGTTTAGGATCAGATTCTTTTGGTGGTGCTCCACCAGCAAAGTTATTAATTACCTCATGGTCACTGATTGTTGCATAAATAGAGGTAGAAGCGCGCAAATCTGACCAAGTATTCATCTCATAACGAGGGTAGTATACTTCATTATGTTTAGCTCGAAATTCATCTAAGTTCAGCGCAAATGTACGGGAACCTTTTGGAAAACGACTATCAGAGACACCAGAAAAAGCAGGAGAAGGAACATCCGCATAAACTGTATCTCCATGTGCCACAAAAAAGTCTAGATCACGCCCGACTGCATTGATAATTGCTGTATAGGGGGCTAAATTTCCTCGCCAGTCTCCAGATACCCCAAAGCGTAACCCTCCATAAACTTTCAAAGGAAGTGCCGTTTTAAACTGCCCGGTTAGTGAGTCATTAGCAGCATTAGTGACTCTATAATAGTACTTAGTACCTGGGTTTAAACCGTTTATTTGTACCTTAACAGGCTGATTAATATCTGTAACTGTTTTCTCTACTTTCGCTAAAACTTTGGAAAAATCAGGCTCAGTAGAATATTCAAAAGTCACATTTCCTTGCTCTGTGCTACGTGTCCATAAAACACTTGATGTCTGGGTTGTATCTCCTGCTGCTACTCCATTGGGTAATGTGTTTGTAAAAGAGAGAGCTTTTGCTACTTGAGTATTTGTTAGACTATAAATTAGGGCTGTTACTGTTAGAAAGATTAAAATTAGTCTCTTTTTAATGGAAAACATACTCACTTAGTTTGGTAGTTGCCTTTTGAAATTTTAACAATTAATTGCTATGTGGGACAGGCATCAACTACTTATCATCTAGACGGGTTTCAACATCCATACGCTCATGTAAAATACGGATAATTTCTATCCCTTCAAAAGCAATACGATAAAAGATCACATGCCGTCCTACGTGATACTTACGATACCCTAGACGAATATCATTGCAAGCCTTTCCTCGCTGCGGTTGCTGCCCTAAAAACTGAAAACAATCATCTAGTCTTTTAAGATAAATGTTTCTTTGCTCACGTCCCCATGTGTTCTGTGTATAACGGCCAATGGAACGTAAATCTTTTAGGGCTAGTTCAGTAAGGCGGAAAAGCGCCATTAAACTGCTTGTTCCTTATCAAGTTCCTTCAGCAATTCATTTAAGGAATATTCGGCAAACTCGCTATTCTCACCTTCAGTTAATGCTCGTTGCAGTGCTGAAACCTTCATTTCATGTTCTTCTAGCAATCGCAGTCCTGCCCGAATAGCTTCGCTGGCTGAACCAAAACGTCCGCTATCAATTTGAGCAGAGATAAATGCTTCAAAATGCTCACCCAATATCACACTTGTATTTTTTTGCATATTATTTATAAGACAATACATACCAATATATATTATTTCTTGGTATGTGTCAAACAAACAAAATGTCATATGTGTATTTATTTCTTCTAAAGTCTTAAGTTTACTTTGACTCATATCCCTCAACTCCTTGTCTATTTTTAAATTGAGAATCGCTGTTAAATCTCCCTGATTATTGCTCTCTGTCGGAAAAATCAGATATGATGGAGAATGCTGTCTTAAAATTAAGAAAAATCTAAACTATGGCCAAAAAATCGATGATCGAGCGTGAAAAACGCCGTAAACTCCTAGCTGAAAAGTATGCTACTCGACGTGAAGACCTTAAAGAACAATTTCGTTCAGCCGAAGATCCTATCGAACAGCTAGAAATTCACCGTGAAATTCAAAGACTACCCCGCAATAGTGCCCCCACTCGTCAACGTAATCGTTGTTGGGTTACAGGAAGACCTAGAGCTTACTATAGTGATTTTGGAGTCTGTCGTAATGTCCTGCGCGAATGGGCCCACCAAGGACTCCTCCCAGGTGTGGTCAAATCAAGCTGGTAGTCAGAAAAATTGTCTGTTGCGTGCAGTGAACAAGTGAACTAAGACAACCTAGGCAGACCCGCAGCAGTCCTCAAAACCTAGGCGTTCTAAGATTAAATCACTCACTGCATTGGCAATAGCAAACTCACTATAAAAACTCTTGCGAAAATCAAAGGCCTGCATCTCTGTGATTAAAGCAATGAGTAAAGAACCAAGGTCATTTTCACCCTCTAAGCGTTGTCTAACATAAATTTGGGCAGCGGTTTTAGCAATGATTCCATTGACTGCCTCAGGAAAATACTCTTGATCTAACCAAACCAGAAGAGTTTCTTTGAGCCAAGTCCCTTCTTTTTGGATATCTTCAAAGGGTGGCAAAGTAATTGAAGTTATAGGTTGAGCCGTCATCGAGACCTCTTTCAGGCAACATTGATGAATATAGAGTCTATTATACAAGCCTATGCTCAAGGTTATTTTCTCATGGCAGATGATGAGGGTGCTTTGGGATGGTATTCGAGTTCACAACGTACTCTAATTCCTCTTGATGAGCGTTTTCACTGTCCTACTTCTCTGCGTCGTGCACTTAATCAAAATCGCTTTTCTGTAGCTATTAATCGAGATTTTGCCGCCGTATGTTCTGGGTGTGCTAATCGTCTAGAAACTTGGATTTCTCCACAACTGATGGAGATCTACTTACAATTAAATAGAGCGGGCTTTGCTTACAGTTTTGAAACATGGCAAGGTGATCAACTGGCTGGGGGTATCTTGGGTATAGTTATTAAGGGAGCTTTTATTGGTGAGTCTATGTTTTATAACATCCCAGAAGGTTCTAAGGTAGCTATGGTTAAGCTTGTTGAACACCTGAGAAAAAGAAAATTTGTTCTTTTTGATGCACAGATGCAAAATCCTCATCTAGAACGTTTTGGTTCTTATATTATTCAAAATAAAGACTATCAAGTATTGCTGAAAAAAGCACTTAGATATAACTGTTATTTTCGTTGACTATTAGTTTCTGATTAAAGATTTACCTTCGGCCTTTAATTCACCCTGGGAAAGCAATAAGGTAGAAAGTTCAATATCACTGCCAAGATCAATAGGGAGTTCTGTTAAGCTGAGTTGATAAGGTGCGGGTAATCCCTGAAGTTCTACAGAAGAAAGATAAAGAATATGTGCAGAAGCAAGTTTTAAACTAGATACCAAGGTAAAAGGATACTGTTGGCTATTGTGAAGAGTCCAGACTCCTTGCAGTTTAAATTGTTCGTCTCCTAACTCAATATTCTGCCAACTTAAATCACCCTGAGTCAAAATATCACCAGAGTTAGAGACTCCACTAGATTCTAATAACATTAAAACTAAATCACTCAAAGCATTAAAAAGAATCACTGAAGCAAGAGAAGCCTTTAAATCAGACTCAAGTATGTTAATCTGACCGGAAACCTGAATAGACTCTAAAAGCTGAAAAGGTTTTCCCCGCAGAATTTGTCCAATATTAATACGGATATTCTCAGCTAAAATTTTAATTTGATCTAGATGCAATCCTTGATAAATAGCCTCTTGAGTATATAAATGAACTAAGGGAATATAGCCGCGCAAAATCTGCTGATCTCGACCTTGAATTTGTAACCGGAGAACTTTTACCTGTTCAACCTGTGAACGCAACCAAAATTGTAAAGCAGGAGAGAGAATCTTACTAATAATCTGACTAGAAGAGCTTGAGACCATATCACCTGAGAAGAAATTAGACATAATGAATAATGTAGCCAAAAATATCATCTAGCGCCTAAGCAATGCAACAGAGGGTTCAGAAAGTTTTATCACAATGTGGGATAGCTTCTCGAAGGGAGGCAGAAAACCTAATTAGAGAGAAAAGAATCACCATTAATGGACAAATTGCTCAAATAGGGGACAAGGTTGACCCCCAAAAAGACTCCATTCTCTATGATGGAAAGGTTATCAATCAGCGTCCTGATTTATTATATATTTTACTGAACAAACCCCTAGGCGTTGTTTCAACTTGTTTTGATCCTCAGAACCGTCCTACTGTTTTAGATTTACTCCCTATGGACTTGCGTACTGGCCAAGGACTGCATCCAGTTGGTAGACTAGATATAGACTCAACAGGAGCCTTACTTTTAACCAATGATGGGGATTTGACACTTAAATTAACACATCCTCGTTATCATCTCTCTAAAACTTATCATGTCTGGGTGCACGGGGAACCTCAGGAATCTACTCTAGAACATTGGCGCAAGGGAGTGATATTAGAAGGTAAAATGACCTTACCTGCTCAGATCGAAAGAATCAAAAGCCAAAATGAACAGACCTTGTTAATGGTTATCATTAGTGAAGGAAGAAACCGTCAAATTCGTAAGTGTGGGGAAAAACTAGGTTACAAAGTAGTTAAGCTACATAGAACAGCTATTGGTCCGATTCGACTCGATTCTGGTAATCATTCTAAACTAAACTTTGGAAGCTATAGAACATTAAATGACTCTGAACTTGCCTTTCTTAAAAACCGCGTCAATTCAGGGACTTAAGAATCAGTTGTCCCCCGCTATTAGTATGTTTAAGCGGCAAAAACCCCCAAAAACAAACTTACAAAATGAACAACGTGAGAAACTAATAGAAATAGGCTCGCTCCTCCAAAAAGCACGTTTAGAACAAGCAGTTTCTCTTAAGGGTATCTCTCTAAAAACTCAGATACCAATTCGTACCCTAGAAGCTATTGAAGCAGGACTTTTAGAGGAACTTCCACACTCAATTTATATTAGGGCTATAGTTAAAAAATATGCGGCTATTCTGAACTTTGAGAGCAAAGAATGGTTAGAAGAGTTTTCTACAGAAATAGAAACTACTCAAGTTAAAGCTTCCCCTTGGTCTTTCAAATTACCTAGCTTTCAAATAAGAACTATACATATTTATTTATTTTATATTATTCTGGTCTCCTTCTCCCTGCAGAGAATTGCTGAGACTCTCGAACGACCTATAGTAGTAATCAATACAGAAAAGATAAATCAGACTAAAAGCATTAACAAAAAAATCCCACTATCTCGTAAACCAAAAAATCACCCAGAAAGACCAGTCGTGATCAATATCAAGTTAAAAGAGCCATCTTGGCTCAAAGTAGTTGTAGATGGAAAGACTAAATTTGAAGGAACCCTTAAACAAGGTTCTCACCAAACCTGGAAAGCACAGCAGAAACTCACCCTCAGTACTGGTAACGCAGGTGCAGTAATGGTGGCCTTTAATAAAGAACAGGCTAAACAATTAGGGAAATCTGGACAAAAACAACAGGTTACTTACCATGCTAACTCTAATCTTTAGTAGTCTAAAGAACCAGTCAAGCCAATAGCCCATCTAAACTAAATACTAAACAGAATCAATTATGAGTCTTTTGACATGGCCTGGTCGTCGCCGAGTTCGTAGCCGACAAAGCCCCTTAGAAAAAAATGCCGGCAAAAAACAACAGGCTATTTGGTTAGTCTTGGTCATAACCCCTTTTTTACCGGGATTAATCATAGTACGTCTAGCCTATCTGCAATTAGTAAAAGGTAACTATTATCAAGAAAGAGCAGAAGATAATCGTATTCGCATTGTCCCTAAAGCGCCTGTAAGAGGTACTTTATTTGATCGTCAAGGACGAGTACTGGCCACGACACGTCTATCTCATGTTGCCTCCATTTGGCCAAATGCTCAAAAAAAACCGACCTGGCCAAAAACATCCAAACGTCTCTCGGAAATCTTAGGAATATCCCAGCAAGAACTAGCGCAAAAAGTTGCCCAGGGAGAAACTAACCCTTCAACTTTGATCCGCATCGCTAGGAACCTCACTCCTGCCCAAATAACAGCCTTAGAAGAGTACAAAAACGGTCTCTCAGGTGTAGAAGTAGATATTGACACTATTCGTTATTACCCGAATAAAGAAATCGCCTCTCATGTTTTAGGCTATACAGGAGAGCTTGATGCAGAAGGCTTAAAACAGCGTAAGGTACAGGGATATCGCCCAGGGGATGTAGTCGGTAAAATGGGTGTAGAAGATGCCTTTGAACCTCTCTTGAGGGGAGAATGGGGAGGTCTTCAAATGGAGGTAAATGGGGCAGGAAAAGTTACTAAAATCCTTGGACAAAAACCGGCTAAACCAGGTAAAGATGTCACCTTAACTCTGGATCTAGCGGTTCAAAAGGCCGCAGAGAAAGCTTTAGGTAACTATAAAGGAGCTATTGTCGCCCTTGATCCCAAAGATGGTGCAATTCTAGCTATGGCGAGTAACCCTAATTACGATCCTAATGTCTTTTCACGTCCTATTACTAGCAAAACTTGGAAGTCACTACAAAAAAGCGGTAATCCCTTTCTTAATCGCTCCTTAAGAGGCTTTCCACCTGCTTCAACCTTTAAAGTTGTCACCCAAACAGCAGGAATGCAGTCAGGTAAATACCCTCCAGGTACCATGTTAAGTACGTCAGCCTATCTCAATGTCGGTGGCACAAATTTTGGAGAATGGAATAAAGCGGGTTTTGGGGTAATTGGCTATATTACAGCTTTGTCTATGAGTAGTAATACTTTTCATGGACAAATTGGGCGCGGTGTTGGTGGTGAGACTTTAATTAAATGGGCACATCTCTATGGTTTTGGTCAAAAGACAGGTATTGAACTAGCTGATGAAGAGTCTAAAGGTTTAATTGCTGACGATGCTTGGAAAAAAAAGAACTATAAATTGAAGTGGACAGATGGCGACTCAGTTAATATGTCCATCGGACAGGGTTTTGTGCAAGCGACCCCTCTACAAATTGCAGTCATGTTTGCTGTTCCTGCTAATGGGGGGTATCGGGTCACACCTCATCTGTTGAAAAATCAGCAAAAATTCCTCAAAGCGCGTAAGTCTCTTCATCTTAAACCCACAACCATCTCAACTCTTAGGCAGGGTTTAAGGGGGGTCGTTACTAATGGAACAGGTCGCGCACTTGATGTGCCCTATCTACCTCCTTTGGCTGGTAAGAGTGGCACTGCTGAAGCTCCTCCAGGCAAAACTCATACTTGGTTTGGCGCTTTTGCTCCTTTTAATAAGCCAGAAATAGTCGTAGTTGCTTTTGCTGAACATTCTGGGGGTGGAGGTGGCAAAATAGCTGGACCAATGGTGCGTCAGGTTCTAGAAGCTTATTTTCATAAGAAAAATCCTGAAACACAGAGAAAGCCGTCCAAGTAGTCGATAGCATATAATAAGTGTGATAACTTAGGGAAGCAAATATGATTTTTAGCCAAATCTACCTTATTTATTAATTCATAAGTTATACTTTCTTCCTTTGGCTAAAAAATGACATTTTCTGATTCACCTATTACTGAAGCAATATAGCGGTTTCTGGACGTACTACTATTAATTTATCTTCAGTTAACTGTTCCAGAATTTCCTCAATATTTTCTTCAGACTTTTTTACTTGTTCTAAGAGACTTGCAGTTACGCCTTCCCTCAAGATATTTTGCCAATAGTTAAATATATTATGTGCTGCAGATTCGCTCACTTGAAATAATAAACCTAATAATTGAAACGATAGATGATGTCTAAGATATATTAGAGTTAAAACTATCTGTTCTTCTACAGATAGTTTAGGTAATCTTCCTCCACCATTTGCTATTAATCTAGGAGTTTTTTTATACTTTTCTTCTTCTTGTTTGTTATGTAGAAATTTTGCTTGTTCTATTAATTGCTCTAGCTACTCAAAACTAATTCCTAATAATCTTTTTGTCTCTTTTTGGTGCTTACGAATATATTCCCAAGTATAAACACACCCTATGGGCGTTGACTTTAGACCCTACGGGCAGACCTTTAGTCAACAGCCCGTAGGGTCTACCTCTACATTTATAATCCTAAAGATTAGATTTTATTTTCTAATTATTTCATTTTTTACCATTTTATCTTATTATGGAGATATCTAATGGAATTGCTTAAGCTTTAGGGAATAGCTCAAAAACTCTAAAGATGATTGTTACTACTCCTCTACTTAAAGTGGTAATACCAATAAAGAGAACTCCCGTTATCTTGTCTCTTTTCATGTCTCAAAATGCCATTCTCAAAAGGTTTAAGGAGTAATGAGACAGAATATGCAAAAATCTATCGTTTAGGAACTACAAAACGCTTAATCACTCTACTGAAAATGGTTTTAGCAAGAGCTGCTAAGCTAAATACTCTAATATATTTGGGCAGTTATTAGTACTTTGACTATTCAAGTTTTGAAACTTGTAATCCTTACGGAGTAAGGCTTTAAAGGTCATTTTGCACTATTTTACACGTATCTCGGCTTAACCACATTAAGTCCTGTTGCATTTTCCTGCACCTTTTTAGGAAGTAAACTTCTTTTTCCTCTCAAGGAGATTTTAGGCTAATGTACATTTTTACCATCTCCACTCTTAATCGTATGACTCTTTATACACTACTACTGGAACCCTTTTGTAAGCTGGCGTACCAGAGCGCGTTTCCGTTCTTGCTTTAAAAATAACATTCACTTCTGGATAAAACATCAAGGCAGCACCTTCCCGAACAGCACCGTAAATCACTTCTACATTGTCTAATTTGTCTGTATCACCTTTGACTGTAACTCGCTCATGTTCCACTAACCCAATCTTTTCTGCATCCATACGATTGATTAAAATACAATGACGATGGGGCATTCCTCGGTACTTATCACCAATTTTGTAAACCACTGTATTGTGTTGAGAATAGCTACGTCCAGTCATTAATGCCAGTACGAGACTGTTTACCCGTTCATCAATGTTAAAGTCTTTGGCTTGAGGTAAAGTAAGAGTCGGCAGTGGCGTAGTAAACATTTTTGCCTTCCCTGAAGGCGTTTTGAAGGGGGGTTCGGTGACGATGCGCCCAGAGATGGTAAACTCTTCTTTCGTAATATCAATATCCGCGATTTTTTCATACCCAGGAATTGTCCTAGCAATCAATTGCCGCACGTAGCGAGTATCTTGTAACTTGCGCCAATCGACTGGATATTCATCCAGCAAGCGATGTGCCAGTTCGGTTAGAAATTCAACTTCTGAAATTACATCTGCATTTTTCGGGAGGTGAGTTTTGCCTTCATCATTGAGGCGCACAAAGTTGTTACCTGATTCTACGGTAGTTTTGTGGGGGTTTTCAAATCGGTTGAGCACTGGAATGATGATTGTATTTGTTTTTGCTAATCCGTTAAAGTGCCCAATATTAGGTTTAGTAGCAAGATAGATGATAGTGTCAATGTTGCCTAGTGCCAGTTTTGCCTGTGCCGAGTCGGGATTAGCACCATAGAGATTTCCCCCTACACATATTAAACTATCAACTTTGCCAGCTTCGGCAGCTTCGATTAGGTCGCGAGTGTGATAACCCTTGGGTAGATTCAAAGAACGCCCCAACAACTGCTCCAATGCTTGTTTTATCTCTTCTTTAAGCTTGACTGTTACACCCATTGAACCAAAGCCCTGCACGTTGGAATGTCCCCGTATAGGCATGATTCCAGCTCCCATGGAGGCAATCTGTCCACTAATTAACGCTGTATTGGCGATGCTGTAAACATTATCAACACCATTTGTATGTTGCGTAATTCCCATTGCCCAAGCAAAGACTACACCTTTTGATGTACCAATAATACTTGCTGCTGTTTCAATTTCTGCTTTAGACACGCCACAAGTACTCGTGATGGTTTCCCAAGAGAGCGAGTGAGCCTGTTTCAATACGTCTTCCCACCCTTCTGTGTGCGCTTGCAAGAATGCCTGAGCAATTTGCCCCTGTTCAATTAACGCTTTTTGAATGCCAACAAACAGCGCCACATCACTACCAGGAATTGGTTGAAGATAGAGCGAAGCAATGTCAGAACCTGGAATAAGAGATTTAATCGGGAATGCTGGAGAGCCAAACTTAACCAAGCCAATTTCCATCACAGGATTTATCACAATCACTTTGCCACCCCTCTCTCGCAGTTTGATCAACTCATTCATCAAACGCGGATGATTGTAAGGGGAATTTGCCCCTGCTAATACCAGACAATCTGCCTGCTTTAAGCTTTCCAGACTGACTATCGAGGTATTTGTACCAAACATCTCTTTGAGGGCGCTTGTTGAAGGAGCGTGACAGAGATCCGAACAATCTGCTAAATTATTAGAACCGAGGGTTCGCAGTAGTAATTGCAATAAAAAGGCTGCTTCATTGGAACCACGCCCAGAACTGTATGAGGCAACTCGTTCGGGTGGTTTTTCAAAAGCAGCCTTTGCTATGGTATAAATTTCATCCCAATTCAGGCGTTCATAATAGTCACTACCTGCCCGTCGAATCATTGGAAAGCTGAGCCGTCCTAAGCGATCTGCTTCTCTTGAAGACAACTTTTGTAGCTCGGCAATTGTGTGTGAATCAAAGAATTGAGCTGGAACAGGAGGTTTTATTTCGGCTGAAATTGCCTCTACACTTTTCATACAGCGTTGCAATTTCTCGCCTACTTCATTGGTGAATCCACCTTTTTGTCCACCTGTACCCCAAGCACAGGACAGGCAAGCACTATGATGAAACAATGTTTTCCAGAGCTTTGGTCCCAATGGCGATAAAGTTTGCTCTGCCCAATATTCAATTACAGGCAAACCTCCGCCAATTTCTGGAGTCTCTTCATTAGTTTCGTGGAAGGGTGGTTGTGAGTTGGTATCCATCTAGTTACGGCTACAAACTGGTTTGTCTTAATATAATATCAAATTAAAATTAAAAGATAATAAATAGAGGTTAACTAAATAACGAAATTCCTTACTAAACTTATCTAAAGTTAACTAAAATCAACAAGTTGACCAGATAGTAGACAAATAACTCTAAAAGACTATGTACTAAAAGCAGGTCCGTAGGCGAAGCCGCCCAAAGGGTAAGAAATTACTGACCCTACGGGCGGCTACGCCCACAGAAAGGGTGCATAACTGTCCTGAATGTGGATACAAAACTAATAGAGATGTAGCCGCAGCACAAGTAATAAGAAATAAAGGAATTTCCGCCCAGGGGCACCCGGTCGAAACAAAACAAAATGTCTCAGGAGACGGTCTGACGGGGGTTAGTAGCGATGCTAGTCTAGTTAAGAGTCGTAGAGTGAGAAATCTTCGCGGGTGACTCCCAAGAGAATCCCCCGATTTATCGGTGGGAGTATGTCAATTTAGCTTAGCTTCCACTTATCTCAGGAGGCAGAAGGTCATCTACCCCCTAAAGACTTTCATCTTCAGGGAGTTATTATTACTGATAGCGTAAACCGATTTCTTTCATGCGTTCAATAGCTTGATACATCTTTTCTTCAGGAACAGTTAAAGCCATGCGGAAAAAGCCTTCTCCAGCAGCACCATAACCATTACCAGGAGGAACAAGAATACCACACTTTTCTAAGAGGAAGGTGACAAACTCAGTTGAGGTATAACCAGGAGGTACAGGTGCCCAAACATAAAGAGTAGCTTTAGGAACATCTATTGGCCAACCCAGAGATTTTAAGCCCTCAACTAGAATATTTCTACGACGACCATAGACAGTCATTACCGCCTGTAATTGAGCTTCAGTAGTTTGAAATCCAGCCATAGCAGCCCTTTGGATAGCCTTAAAGACACCAGAATCTACATTAGTTTTAACCTGTCCTAATCCCTTAATTCCGATAGGGTTACCCGCTACAAAACCAACACGCCAGCCGGTCATATTGTAGGATTTAGAAAGACTATGAAACTCAATAGCTATATCTTTAGCCCCAGGTACTTCTAGAACACTAGGCGGCTTATAGCCATCATAGGCCATCTCTGAATAAGCGTGATCATGACAGAGCAAGATTTGATACTTCTTACAGAAATTGACCATTTTCTCAAAATCTTCTAAAGTTGCTATTCCACCAGTTGGGTTATTGGGATAGTTGATCCAAAATAATTTAGCTTTTTGGGCAACTTCTTCGGGAATAGCATCTAAATCAGGTAAAAACCCATTTTTAGCTAGTAGAGGCATTGTATAGGGTTCTCCACCAGCAAAAATAGTTGAGGTACGATAAACAGGATAACCTGGATCGCTAATCAGGGTATAGTCTCCTGGTTCCACAAAGGCTAAAAAGGTGTTATGTATAGCTTCTTTAGAACCTATTGAAGAAACTATCTCAGTATTGGGGTCAAGTCCTTTAACCTTAAAACGGCGTTCCATCCACTCTGCTGCAGCTTGACGGTAGGAGATGGTTCCTTGATAGGGGGGATAGTTATGAGTCGAGGGATCATCAATTGCTTGGTGCATCGCCTCTACAATGTGACTAGGTGTTGGTTGATCTGGATCGCCTACACCCATGTTGATGATATCAACCCCTTTGGCAACTAATTCATCTCTCTTACGGTCTAATTCAGCAAATAAATAAGGGGGGATCTTCTCTAGGCGTTTAGCAAGTTGCATGAGGATTTAACTACGACTCATTTTGTGTATACCAATATCCCACTTTACCAAACTCTGTGCTTAGCACCAAAATTTATCCAGATAGTAACTTTCTTTACCTTATTTCTACAAACAATTCCGCTATTATTGAAAATTATTATTTCAGGGAAGTATTTAAGTAGTTTAAAAGTACCTTTACAAAGGTCAGTGATTACTTTATCTTAGAGAGCAAGCTAGTAATTTTCAGAAAACTCGGTATAATCACTCTTGTCTCTATTTCAATTCCCAATCAGGATCAATCTTAAAAAAGTGAGGAGAGAAAGTATGATCAGGAATATATTAGTTAACTCAAAAGTGGCTAATTTTAGTCCGATGGGCTATGTAACAGCCGCTAATGTGGAACAGTTTCAGAACAAACTACAGGTGGAAATTACTAAACAGAACTTCAATGTCTTTTTAGTGGATCTCTCAGAAGTAGTCTTTATAGATAGCGCAGGGTTGATGAGTTTAATTAAAGCGTTTCGATCAGTGCAAGAAATGGGTAAACGCTTTGTAATTTGTGGTATTACAGCACCAGTAAGAATCGTCTTTGAATTAGCTAGAGTAGATGAGGTTATAGAAATTTATCAAGAATACACAGACTTCGAGGCAACCATTTTAGCAGCAGCTTAGCTATCACTATAGAGTTATATTAGAGAGAACTTCTCCTTTGGAGGTTCTGAAGATTGATTTTGCACCCTGAACAACTAATTACCCCCAATATTGAGAAACCTGCGCGTTATCTAGGTAACGAAAAGGGCGCTGTACACAAGGACTGGTCAAGTGCCACAGTACGCTGGGTTTTAACCTATCCTGAAGTATATGAGTTAGGAGCCTCCAACCTAGGACATATTATTCTTTATAATATCCTCAACGCCCAACCTAGGCAACTCTGTGACCGTACCTACCTACCGGGAAAAGATTTAAGCCAACTCCTCAGAGAAAGCAGTACCCCCCTTTTTGCTCTAGAATCGCGTCGTTCTTTACTAGACTTTGATATACTAGGCTTCAGTTTAGGTTACGAATTAGGGGCAACCAATATTTTAGAGATGCTCACTCTAGCCAATATTCCCCTAACATCAAGAGAAAGAGAACAAGGAGAATACCCTTTAATTTTTGCAGGTGGCCAAACAGCCACATCAAACCCTGAACCATATGCAGACTTCTTTGATTTTATCGCCCTAGGAGATGGAGAAGAACTCCTCCCAGAAATAGGATTGATTATAGAAGAAGCAAAAGACCAAGGACTCACTAAAGAAGAGTTACTCCTAGACTTAGCACAGGTTCCTGGTGTCTATGTACCTCGCTTTTACCAAGCTGATGCAAGAGGAACCGTTAAGCCAATTCGCCCAGATGTTCCCCCTAGAATACTCAGAAGAGTCACTACACCAATCCCTTTTTATTCTATAGGACTAGTGCCCTTTGTCGAAACCATCCACGACCGCTTAACTATAGAAATACGTCGCGGTTGCACTAGAGGATGTCGTTTTTGTCAACCAGGAATGTTAACCCGTCCTGCAAGAGATGTAGAACCAGAACAAGTAATCGAGACAATAGAAAGGGGCACCAAAGCAACAGGTTATAATGAGTTTTCTCTACTTTCTTTGAGTTGTTCGGACTATCTCTCGCTTCCTGCAGTAGGAATGGAAATAAAAAACCGCCTCAAGGATGAAAACATTACCCTTAGTCTGCCTAGTCAGAGAGTAGACCGTTTTGATGACAATATAGCTAAAATCTTGGGCGGAAACCGTCAAGGCGGTTTAACTTTCGCACCGGAAGCAGGAACACAAAGACTAAGAGATGTAGTCAACAAAGGACTAACCAATGAAGAGTTACTCAGAGGGATAAAAACTGCAGTCGAACATGGTTGGGATAAAGTCAAGCTCTACTTTATGATAGGTCTACCAGGAGAAACAGATGTCGATATCTTAGGTATAGCTGAAACTATTCAATGGTTGAGAAGGGAATGTCGTCTCAATGGCAGAAAGCGCCTTGATTTTAATCTCACTATCTCTAACTTTACTCCTAAACCTCATACCCCTTTTCAATGGCATTCTGTCTCAACCTCAGAATTCATGCGTAAGCAAGATCTACTCCGTCAAGCGTTTAGAGAAATTAAAGGAGTTAAGGTCAATTTTACCGATGTGAGAATCTCCGCAATGGAGGAATTTGTCGGAAGAGGAGATCGCAGTTTAGCACCAGTTATCCGCCGTGCTTGGGAATTAGGCGCAGGTATGGATGCTTGGTGGGAAAACATTCTCCAAGCTTACTCTGCTTGGGAACAAGCCATTCAAGAAGCAGGATTAACTTGGAAATACCGCCAAGTCCTCGAGGGTGAATGGAACGTTTTTGAAACATCCACAGAATCCCCCCTAGATGCCCCCCTACCTTGGGATCACCTGAATACGGGTATCAGTAAGGAATGGCTCAAAGAAGACCTGCAGCGCGCCCTAAAAGCGGCAATCCTGCCCGACTGTTCCTTTGAGGGCTGTTCACATTGCGGAGTCTGTGGCCTGGATTTTGGACACAACATAGTCTTAGCAGCACCACCTATACCCACCTTTGCAGGTGAATTTCAACCCAATCAAGAAAGGGTACAACGTTTAAGAGTCTGGTTTGGTAAATTGGGGGATATGGCACTAGTCGGTCATTTAGATTTAGTACGCCTATATGATCGGATCATGCGTCGCGCCTCTATTCCCATCTCTTTTACAGGCGGTTTCCATCCAGGACCACGTATTTCTATTGCTAGTGCTTTACCTTTAGGGGTTACTAGTAGTGGGGAAATAATCGACTTTGAATTGACTAAACGTATATCAATAGAGGACTTTAAACAGCGTCTGGTTACTGAATTACCCTCAGATATGCCCATCTATCAAGTAGAAGAAATACCCCTACAAGCTATCTCTGCTACCCGTCTTTTAGAACGCGCTCAATATCATTTATCTTTTGATAATCTAGACTCGACAACTGAGGAGGACTGGCAGAAGTGGTTACAAGAAATTCTCAATAGGGAACAATTTATCAAAGAAAAAACAACTAAATCAGGTAAAAAAGTAGAAGTTGATTTAAGGGCGCAATTATTTGACCTCTCACTACTAGCTTATCAAGAGTCTGTCGTGACTATTTTCTATGAAGGCAGTTGTCGAAATGATGGCAGTCAGCTTGGGAGTCATCATCTAGTCTGGTTGTTAGAAGAGGTCTCAGGCAAATCTTTCCAACTTAAAAAAATTCACCGTCACTCTTTGAAGTTAGCCCAATCGAGATCCTAGGTACATAGGCTCTATCTATCCTGACAATTCAAGCATTATCGAACAATAATGAATCAGAATAGTCTATGATTTCTCTTGGTGAGCACTTTCAACAACGCCCTTAGTGAATAATTGTGGTTGCTATTTATCCGGGAAGTTTCGATCCCATTACCCTAGGTCATTTAGATGTCATTGAAAGAGGAGTAAAACTCTTTGATCAAGTTATTGTCGCTGTTCTCTGTAATCCCAGCAAAGATCCTTTGTTCTCACAAGAGCAAAGAATAGAACAAATACGCTATTGCACACGACATCTGAGCAATGTAGAGGTGGATAGTTTCACCGGATTAACAGTAGAATATGCTAAACTACGTCAAGCCAGAGTACTATTAAGAGGACTGAGGGTGTTATCTGATTTTGAAAAAGAACTACAAATGGCTCACACTAACCAGACTCTCTGGGATGGAGTAGAAACTGTGTTTTTAGCGACAGCCAAAGAATATAGTTTTCTCAGTAGCAGTATAGTTAAAGAAATAGCTAAATTTGGCGGCTCTATTTCACATTTAGTGCCAGAAAATGTAGCCAAAGATATCTGCTCATATTATAGTTAAGCTAGACTAGATTAACGATGGATTTTTTCTAAATTATGTCGACTCGCGTGAACCCCAAATCTAATCAAAACTCTAATCAGTTGTCAGACGGTAATTTTGATATTCAAGATGAATTGAATCGTCTCGAAGATATGATTTTGGCTAGCCCGCGTATTCCTCTCAGTGGAAAGACTGTAATTGATGAAGCAGGAATTCTCGACCAGCTAGATCTCATTAGATTAAACTTGCCTACCGCTTTTAGTAAAGCAGCTGAAATTGTCAAGGAAAGAAATGACATCCTACAAGAAGCTCAGGACATTTCCAGTAATATGATTGAATCAGCCAGACATAGAGCAGCAGAAATACTCGATGGCACCGGAATTGTTCAACAGGCTGAAATACAGGCACAGCAAATACTATTTCAAACAAAGCATGAATGTGAAGAAAGGTTGAGGCAAACCTCTGCCGAAACTGAGAATATGCGCCGTAATGCCGAGCAAGAACTACAACAGTATCAGCAGCAAATCATGGCTGAATGTCAAGAAAGAGAGGCAGGGGCAGATAATTATGCAGCCAATGTCTTAGAACAAATAGAAAGAAATTTAACAAATTTAACTGATCACTTTGAACAGCATCTCAAAGTGGTTCGCAATGGACGCGAACAGCTATACAATAGTTCACAGCAACGGCAGACCAATTCTAATATTCAAGAGTAAGAAGACAAAACCTCTAAATATTCTAAGTAGCCAATTTCTTCTAGTTTTGTCTGTTTTTGTAAGACCATCTCTTCTAAACTCTGACTATATTGCTCTACTTGCTCTAATAGTAAAGCATCAGAACAAGCTAAGATCCTGATCGCTAATAGTCCCGCATTTTTAGCATTGCCAATACCTACTGTAGCGACAGGAATTCCTCCAGGCATCTGTACAATAGAATAAAGTGAGTCTACTCCTTGTAAATGTCTGCTTACTACAGGTACTCCGATCACAGGTAAAGGGGTTAAAGATGCCACCATTCCAGCTAAGTGTGCTGCCCCTCCTGCTCCTGCTATAATTACCCTGATACCCCTTTTATGCGCACCTTTGGCATACTCGATCATTTGATGCGGGGTACGATGGGCTGAGACTATTTTTACTTCACTCTCTACCCCAAACTCTTCACATACTTTGATCGCCTCTTTCATCGTTGGTAAGTCTGAGTCACTCCCCATGATGATCCCTATTATTGCTTTTTTTTCTGGCTGCATCTTGACTTCAATATTTTAACTGTGCTATGATGTCTATATTATAATGGAAATCTGTGCTTTAATTTTAAAAAACAAAATATTCCCATTATGACATAAGCATATCAAAATAACCTCAACTTGTCAAGCCCGAAGAGCAAAAAATGAAAAGATTGATTAACTGTAGAGTGATCGGCTATCAAGGACTACAAGAGATAGAGATTGACTTGGATAAGAAGATACAGTCTATTAAACCACAGGAAAGTGCTCAAGGGATAGATATAGAAGGGGACTGGGTATCATTAGGGGGTGTAGATATACAAATTAATGGTGCATTGGGGTTAGCCTTCCCGGATGTAGAGACTCAAGATATAGAGAAAGTCAAAGAAATAGGTTATTTCCTCTGGGAACAGGGGATAGATAGTTATTTACCAACAATAGTAACCACATCTGTAGAAAAGATCCAGACAGCCTTGAGTATTTTAGGGGAAGTAATGGAATGGCAAAAAAACACCTCATTTAGTGGTGCTCAAATATTGGGTATACATTTAGAGGGGCCATTTCTCAACCCTGAAAAAAGAGGTGCTCATCCCGAAGAGTATCTTTTAAGTCTTTCTAAAGAAGCGCTAAAGTGGATAATAGGAGACTATGTAGATCTAGTCAAAGTGATTACCTTAGCACCAGAACTTGATACTAGAGAAGAAGTAATACCTTATTTAAGGTCATTGGGTATTATTGTCAGTCTAGGACATTCACAAGCGACAGCAGAACAGGCAAAAGTAGCCTTTAGACAAGGTGCGACAATGGTTACTCATGCTTATAATGCTATGCCTCCTTTACATCATAGAAGACCAGGACTATTAGGAGAAGCAATGGTTAACCCTGAAGTTTACTGTGGGTTAATAGCAGATGGAGAACACGTTTCTCCCACTATGATTGATATTTTGTTGCGGGTAAGTAATTACGATCAAGGAGTCTTTTTAGTCAGTGATGCTTTATCTCCAATAGGCCTATCTGAGGGGATCTATCCTTGGGATGATCGAGAGATAGAAATAAAAAGGGGAACCGCTAGATTAAAAGATGGCACCTTAGCAGGAACTACAGTACCCCTTTTAGCAACAGTAGAGAATTTACTGCATTGGGGAATATGTGATGTAGAGACAGCTATTAGTTTAGCGACAGGTTCCCCTAGAAAGGCATTAGGACTTCATACTTTAGGGGAAGGACAACTTCTGACTAGTCTGTTGCGGTGGCACAATAAACAAGGAAAGTTAACTTGGCAGAGGATCTCAGATACGTTGGAGTAAATCTAGACCATGTGTATCGGTTCCACAAGTATTTAAGAGACCATAGCTTTTACTGAGATCGAGGACTCTTTCGGTTTCTTTAAGACTAGGTTGCCAAGGCTTAGGGTTACCATAAGCATAAAAGGACTCTACTCCATCAATACCCACCTGGGAAGCTGCCAGAATTAGATCCTCCGGGGTACTATGATAACGGACTGGATGCGCTAAAACAGCTATTCCTCGAGCTTGATGGATAGTTTCAATAACTTTAGCAGCTTTAGCCATCTCTCCAGTTGGACTTTCTCCTTGTAAGTAGGGAGATAGGCCGGGGTATTCTGGAGAAAAGCCATAAGCTAGAATATGGACTTCTACATCTAGCAATTCTGAAGTGACTTCCAAACCTGTCCAGAGATGAGGTAAAACAGTATCCTCTGCTTGTTCTTCTAACCATTCTTGAACAGTTTGATAGCCTTTGACACTATGGTGGTCAGTAATAGCTAGTCCTTTTAGTCCTATACTAATAGCTTGTTTTATTAACTCGATAGGATGTAGCTTCCCATCAGAATAGAAAGTGTGCATATGAAAGTTATATTGATATGGACAGCTGCCTAGATCAAGTTTACTCAAGACCTGCTTTAACTTTTCGGTGTCTTCTGCCTTCGCTTTTTTTGACAATGGAACAACTTTATTTAGTCTCATAACCTGTGGTACTTTGCGATTATTGCAAAGTCTTAACTTCATTGTAGATTTTTTTGGGCAAAATGGGAAATACGAAATTTATCAAGAAAGTCCTAAGTACTGCATCAGAGAAGTGTGGTATGGGCAACCAAGTTGTTTCAACTTCAGATTATCCTCAGAAACGGTAAAACCTGATTAGCGATAACGTGAATGTTTTCATCTGATCTATCAAAGCACTTAATATTTCTTACTAGTTATTATTTATCCTTGATCATTGAAATGGTGTGATAATATAAAAGCAGAAAAATTACCAATACAAAAGGTATGAAAATAAAGCTAGTTCTTAAAACAAGCTCGTTCATTCTTGCAAGTCTGGGGTTAATTACCATTGCTCCATCTAGCAGTCAAGCCAATGTTCTAGGATTTTATCAAACTGTATTCAACACTGACTGGACTCAGGTTGGTTATGGAGGAATGAGGGGTCTTGGGACAGGTTCTGTCAACCTAACAGGTGTGACAGGAACAGTAACCAGATCCTATCTTTACTGGCATGGACCAACTAACTCCTCTGATGCTAACATCAACGCTAGTGTTACCTTTAATGGCACACCCATCACAGGTACAAATATTGGGTTTTCTGATGACAACTTTTGGGGTTTTGATAATAGTCAAGCCTATAGAGCAGATGTCACTAGTCTAGTGAGCGGAAACGGTCTTTACTCTCTAGCCAATTTTAACAAGTCATCGGCAGAAATTAATGGAGTTTCACTCCTAGCTTTCTTTGATGATGGTGATAGCAGCAATAACCGGGATGTAGTACTATATGAGGGCAATGATGCTAACTTTGCTAACCAATTTGATCCTGCTGGCTGGGATGCTACTCTCTCAGGCATTAACTACAGTTCAGGAACAGCAAGTCTAGTTGCGGGCGTATCAGATGGACAAAATTTTGGTGCCTCTGATGATGGAGATTTGCGAGTTAATGGAACAATAATTGCTTCTGGAGGCATATTCCAAGGCAACTCAGTACCTAACGGACCTGGTGGTCCTAATAATGGAGGACTCTGGGATGTAAGAACTTTTGATATTACTTCCTCTCTCTCTCCAGGGACTAATAGCTTAAATGTCACTCTTCAAGCAGGTGTTAATGATGCTCTAAGCTTAATTAGCTTAGCAATAGATCTACCAGCTGGTGCTGCGCCACCGTTACCTACTAGTACTCCTGAACCTAGTTTACTTTTAGGTCTCTTGACTCTGGGCATACTTGGTCTAGGGACAACTCGGAAGGGAAAAACTCATTAGATTGAAAAGTTGCCTGCTAAAAAGCATTTTAAATGCTTTTTAGCAGCTTATTAAAGCACTATCTATTTTGCTTTTAGCGATCTTCTAGAGGAGTACCATTAGGATTGAGAAAAAGAATCAGACCAGTCTCATTAGCTAAACTCAGTCCTATCCAACAGTCTGGGACTATTAAGCTGTTAAGCATTTAAAGTGCTGGTGTAGTTCTCGTAGAGTAGATCGGGCGACTGGGTGTAGGGTGTAGGGCGACTGGGTGTGGGAGAAATCTTAGTATCCGATTTAAGTGCGTCTTAGCATAACTCTTTTGATCTACAGTTTTTCTCTTTCTTTAAGTGTTAATAGCACCACGGAAATTAAGATGAGGTTAAGAGTTATCGTGATAATTTTCCTGTTAACACTGAGTATTAGTTTAATAGGAGATACTTCTGTTGCCTCATCTGCATGGACAGAAGAATTAGAGCAAGAATGGAATGAAAGAGTGCAGACTATTCTGCAAGCTTATAGCAATATTGAATACTATGGAAGCAATTATGGAGAGAATGAAAAAAAGTCTTATCCTCGGGCGATGTTTGACCTTCTATTGGGTCACAGGGAGAAAGCTTTAGAGTTCCTTCAGTCAGAGGATAGTGAAGCTAAAGAACACGCGCAGACAGAGGGTATAGACTATTATTATTGTTTTACCCTCAAGGGACAGATTAGGAAATACTTTCTCTTTGGTCAAGATTTAGATCCTAATTATAAACAGAGAATGTTTCTCGGTGCTAAAAAATGGACAGCTAGTGATCCTTTAAAGCGTCCTCATCCCCTTTATGGTTATGGGAATAATCAAGGTAATGACTGGGATATTCGTCATCGTGGTCGTTGGGTGGATGGTAGAAATACAGATAATTTAAGGGCAATGCGAGAAACTTCTGTTTATTTAATGGCAGAAGAAACAGGTAATGAACAAACTCGTTTATTATACAAGCAGAAAATCAAACGTTATGTTTGGGCACTGTATAACATAGGCATGGGTGAATGGGACTCACAGGTTTATCATGGACATACTTTTACACCTTATCTCAATCTCTATGATTTTGCCAAAGATCCCCAAGTCAAACAACTAGCTAAAAAGGCTTTAGACTGGTTATCTACTGCTGCTGCTATCAAATACTATCATGGCGCGTGGGGTGGACCTGTTAAGCGAGATTATGGCGATGCTAATCTAGTTTTTGGTGGACTTGCTGCTAAGACATTTTGGTTATATTTTGGGGACAATTCTTTTAAAGATACTGAACCAGAATTAGATAGTTTATATTTAATTACTAGTAGTTATCGTCCTCCTTTAGCTGTAGTAGATTTAGCTAGGAAACAATTTAATAAACCTGTAGAAATCATTGCTAGTAAACCCCTTTATGAAAACTGGAAACCAGGCAATGATCAACAACCTGGTTACTGGGAAACCCAATATTTTGGCAATACCTATCAAATGGGTAGTCTTGTTTCTGCTTTTCCCGATGGTGATGTAGCACCTTTTAAACTTATGGCTAATAATACTCAAAGAGGCGTTGATTATTTTGTCGCAGCCACAGGAGATAATTGGTTTAAACCTAGTAAAAATCAGAGTGAAGAAATCGGGCAATATCGTAATCTTTTAATTTGGTTAAAATCCACTTCATCTGAAGATTTTGTCTTTCAATTACCCAAGTCAGCCAAAGTAGAAATAGAAGATAATATCTGGTTTATTGAATTAGAAAAAACTTGGTTGGCTATCTATACTATTAATCTCTCATTACCTGTTATTACGAAAATTCCTGAGCCAAACTTAGCCCAATTATATAAAGATGAGGAGAGTTGGAAAAGTACACCGCTAGCTAATAGATATAATGGTTTCGCTTTAGAAGTAGGAGAAGCTAATCAACAAATCTCCACATACAAAGAATTCAAAGAAAAGGTTAAAAAGAAAGGTAAACTAAATCTAACTAAATTAGATAAAGGTGAGGTTACCTTAATAGGTAGTCAAGGAAATCAACTCAAATATAAATATAATGAGCAGAACTTACTGCCTTTTATTGAACGGGATAGACTAAAATATGATTGGATAGAACACCTAGACCTTTATAGAAGTATCAACCCTCAAGCAGAACCTGTCTCTCTAGGTTGGAAAAAAGGACGATTAACTATAAAGACCCTAAAACAACTCTATAGAATAGTCGGACCGTAATCTAAAAAATCTCACTTGCTCAATAAACCCTTGTAATCAAACACCCTAATTATTATATGAATGTCCTTCTTTTATATCCCCGCTTTCCCCAAAGCTATTGGTCGTTTGAGAAAACCCTAGCTTTACTCAATTTTAAAGCCATGTTGCCCCCATTAGGTCTAGTGACAGTCGCGGCTATTTTGCCTCAAGAATGGTCATATAAGCTAGCGGATCGCAATCTACGTGAAATAACTGAAGCTGAATGGGACTGGGCGGATTTGGTCATTCTCTCTGCCATGATTGTACAAAAGGAAGATTTACTAGTCCAAATTCAAGAAGCCAAGCGTAGGGGGAAAAAAGTAGCAGTAGGAGGACCTTACGCAACCGCCCTGCCCCATGAAGTGACAGATGTTGGTACAGATTATTTAATTCTAGATGAAGGAGAGATTACCTTACCCCTCTTTGTCGAAGCGATCCTACAGGGTAAACAGTCGGGAACCTTCCGTTCTGATGGCAATAGACCAGATGTGACCCTCACCCCGATCCCCCGTTTTGACCTACTAGAATTTGAGTTCTACTCAGAAATGTCGGTACAGTTTTCGCGCGGCTGTCCCTTTCAATGTGAATTCTGTGATATTATAGTACTATATGGTCGCAAGCCACGCACCAAAACCCCAACACAAATACTAGCAGAACTCGAATATCTCTATCAACTTGGTTGGAGACGCAGTATTTTTATGGTGGATGATAACTTCATCGGCAACAAGCGCAATGTTAAACTCTTCCTTGAAGAACTTAAACCCTGGATGATCGAGCATCAGTATCCTTTCTCCTTCGCTACAGAAGCTTCTGTAGACTTAGCCAAGGAACAGGATTTAATGGATTTAATGGTACAGTGCAACTTCGGCTCAGTCTTTCTAGGTATTGAAACCCCCGATGAAGAGAGTTTAAAGCTAACCCAAAAGTACCAAAATACCAGAGACTCCCTGAGTGATGCAGTTCAAGCCATTACCAAAACAGGACTAAGGGTTATGGCCGGGTTTATTATTGGCTTTGATGGAGAGAAGACAGGGGCAGGTGCTAGAATTGTACAGTTTGTAGAACAAACCTCAATTCCCACAGCCCTGTTCAGTATGCTACAAGCTTTACCAGATACAGCCCTTTGGCATCGACTAGAAAAAGAAGGCAGGCTCCGCAACAAGTCTGCTAATATCAATCAAACCACCTTAATGAACTTTGTCCCAACCCGTCCTCTTGAAGAGATAGCAGGGGAGTATGTGGATGCCTTCTATCAATTATATGACCCAGAAAAGTTCCTAGACCGTACATATCGACACTTCCGCATTCTCGGTGAAGCGACATATCCCAACAAAGGCAAAAGAGTAAAAAAACCACTTAACTTGCTGGTCATTCGTTCCCTCTTAATTATTTGCTGGAGACAAGGAGTCCTGCGTAAAACCCGTTGGACATTTTGGTACTATCTCTGGAATATGTGGTACTACAATCGTGGTGGACTCAGCAGCTATCTCTCAGTCTGTGCCCAAATAGAACACTTTGTTGAGTACAGAGAAATTGTTAAAAAAGAAATTGATCTGCAAGTAGCGCACTTTTTACAAGAAGAAATAAAAAGCAAAGATAATCTCAAAGTTGAAGTAGTTGTTTAATTATCTTTGCTAAGCAATTGGTATAATTTGGCTAGGGAAATAATTTTCTCTAGCCCTTCTAATTGCCAAATGTAACGAAGCTTCTATTAAACTGAAAAAAAAATTTAGTCTAACTCTGATAAGAGGCTAGGATAGAAGTAGATAGGACTAATCTTTTTAGCTCATAAGCGGATTGAATGATGGCTTCCCAAGAACAAGTTAAATTTTATCTAGCCTATTGGTTTCAACTAGGCAAACGAGTTGTCTTTTACCAGGAAGGAGTGGCAATTACCCCTGAACCGATCTTTACGATCAACCAATATTCAGCCACCTTTGAAAATTGTTGGCGACAACTCATCGCACCAGAAAACAGACAGAGCTACTTAGAAGGGACTCTGCAAACTATCGAGGAACTGTTAAGCTCACAATGGGATATTGTACCCTGTGCTCGCTGCAGTATGCCTATTCCTCTCATGGAAATAGGGACTAGTTTTGGTAACTGTCCTTGTAATGATTTAGCTGTCTTTTCAATTCCTCAACTCAAAATTAGAGAAGACTTGGAGAAAGAGACCCTTGACGACGTGGCACCTCGTAAGTCATAAAGTCATAAGCCAAGATGGTGTTAGGGAAAATTGCCCTTGCCTCTTGTAGAAGATGATCTAACTGTAGGGTGTTTCCTGGGGCATAGCGAGGGCTAAAATGAGTCATAATCAGTTGCTGCACTCCTGCCCCTAGAGCCACTTGGGCAGCCATTGTAGAGGTAGAATGTAGCCTCTCAAAGGCTAATGTCGCGTCTTGATGAGAAAAAGTAGCTTCATGGATCAGAACATCAGCACCTTGAGCCAATTCCACCGCCGACTCACAGAAAATAGTGTCTGTACAGTAAACAACTTTTCGGCCGGGTTCGGTTGGTTCACAAAGATCTTGTCCGCGAATGCGACGACCATCTTCTAGGGTAATAGTTTGACCATTCTTAAGTTTTCCATAAAGAGGTCCAGATGGAATACCAAGAGACTTGGCCTGTTCAACACGGAAGCGACCCGGACGATCTTTTTCTTCAATAGCGTAACCAAAAGCGGGAATGCGATGCTTAAGGGGAAGACATCTTACTATGTACTCCTCATCTTCATAGAGTAGACCCGGACGCGATGTATAAACTTTGATCCGATTACTAAAATGGGTGTGAGAGTAGCGCGTACAAGCTTTAAGATAGTCTTCTAAGCCAGCAGGACCATGAATTTCAATGTGCTGGGCATTTCCTGCTAGTCCACAACTAGCTAAAAGTCCCATTAAGCCGAAAATGTGATCCCCGTGCATATGAGTAACAAAGATCTTACTCAACTGAGACACTTTGACTTCCGATCGTAAAATTTGATGTTGTGTTCCTTCTCCACAGTCAAACAGCCATACTTCTGCTCTTTGTGGTAAGCGCAAAGCAATACTAGAGACATTTCTTGCTCTTGTTGGTACCCCAGAACTCGTGCCTAAAAATGTTATTTCCACTCTGTTATCTAGACCACCACAAATTATTAAGTTATTATTTCATTACCATTCTATCTGTGATTTTTCCTGGCGATTCAGTAGTATAACAGATAAACCTAGACTAATAAGCTCCAAAAACTAGTAAATGCTTTCTTTCTACACCAAACAATACATTAGACTTCAGGCATTGGTCAGGCAATAGGGAATAGGGAATAGGCAATAGGGGAAAGAAATAGAGTTTTTGGGACTTAAATTGATTTAATTTTTATTTTTGCAAGAGGTCTATTAGCCTCTAGCAGAAGTACTGGCGGTGCCTCTTGTGATAAATCTCCATAAAACCTTTACAAGTATGCTTAAAGATGCCAATTCTCCAGGTGTCTGACAATCTTTCCACTGTCCAGGGCGACAAAAAAGAGTTTCAATTAGTTTTCTTTGTTGAGTGGGCGATATTTCCAAGAAATTTACTTTAATCTTAAAAGATGAGTCTATTTTCTCTAATTTACTAACTAAAGCTTTTAATTTTAGATTACTTTCTAGTATTTCTATAGTGATTTCATCACCTATCAATAACTGCTGATTTAAGATTATCTCTGCTCCATTTTCTGAGAGTTTGAGCAGCTTGGCAGATAATAACTTGTCTTGATTAACTGTACATAATATTTTTTCTTCTCTATCTAAAGATACCTCTTGATTTAATTGAGGTAGATCTAAAAGAGCTAAGAGAGCAAATATCAAATTAACAATATTATAGATTAGCCAGAAAACAAATATACCCAATCTTGAGGAATTTAGCGGCATAATCAAAAAAGCTACTAAACCGAGTATATTTATCATCAATATTGTCAATAAAGGGAAAGCTAATTGCCAATTATAATAAGCCTTTTCGCGAGATATCCCTTTAGGGGTGACTGTAAAACCCTTACCAAAAGGGTTAAGCATAACTTTTACGACAGTTAACGCGACAGGAAAAAGGCAAATTAACTCATAAATGTCAGCAAAGACTGCAGAACGTGAGCGCAAATTCAACCAAGAAAAAACCAGTATATTGAAAAAGTAAAAAGGTAGAAAAATATAGATTAAATCATTGTTAGAAGTCAGAACTGGACTTAAATTAAATAGGAGACAGGGCAAAGGTAGTACCATAAATAAGATGCGCGGAAAGTTATCAAACCAATGTAAAATTCCCTCTAAATGAACCAATCTTTGACGTATAGTTAAGCCCTTAATAGTGAGAGGATTAGATTTAATAAAGAAAGCTTGTAAAGTTCCCCTAGCCCATCTTAAGCGCTGTTCAACATGATTGGCTATACTTTCAGCCGCTAAACCAGCACTCAACTTTTCATTAAGATAAATCAGTTGATATCCTCTAGCAGATAACTCAATACCTGTAAAATAATCTTCGCTGAGTGAGTCGGTTACAAAATAACCTATCTCAGTTAGTGCTTTACGTCTAACTACAAAAGAAGTTCCCGCACAAACAACACTTCCATTAGCATCTTTAATTGGTTGTATTTGTCGATAGAATATCTCTTCTTCTGGCGGAATAATTTTCTCTAACCCTAGATTAAGAGAAATTGGATCGGGATTATAAAAAGTTTGGGGAGTTTGAACTAAGGCAACTTGAGAACTTTCAAAAAAGCCCACTGTTCTAGTGAGAAAATTGCTAGTTGGAATAAAGTCAGCATCAAAGACAGCTACTAATTCTCCTTCTGTTTTATCGAGTGCATGATTAAGATTACCTGCTTTAGCATAAAGATTATCACCACGCGTAAAATATTGACAGCCTAACTCTTTAGCTAACTTAGCAATTTCGGGACGGTTAGTATCATCTAACAGATAGATGCTCTTATTAGCATAGTCTAGAGCTTGACAACCAATGATTGTACGTCTGAGAATAAAATCAGGTTCATTATATGAAGGAATGAGAATATCTACAGAAGGCGAATAAAAATCACTTTGGACAGCTTGACTGTACAATTGTGCCCTTTCACTCTGATTACTTACTCTAAGCATTAAAAATAGAGAAATTAAACTGCGAGTAATAAAAAAAAGTTCTAGTAGAAATATCCCTAAACTTAAAAAAGCATCTAAAGGAGTAGCTAGGTTGAGTGTAGTTAGAGAACGCCAGAGTAAGTAACGTACTAATAATGCTAAGAGAATCGAGATAATTATTAAACGTGACCAAGTTTTAGGCTGTGGAGAGAGGCGAATAATTGCTAATGCGAAGAGAGAGAAGATGACAGTAGGTAAAAATACCTGATAGTGATGCTCAAAACTAGGCGTTTGGACTAGAAAGAGTAAAGGACTTTCCCAAGTTAAAAAAGAGGATATACTGTCACAATTAAATTGAGCAATTAACCAAGCAATCAAAAATCCGACTATTCCTAAAACAGCTAACCTAAAAAGTTTTTGGGGGGTAGGGTTTTTCTGGGAAATGGTCCAAAAAGATTGCAACATAAATTAAGAAGTAAAACAGATAAGGTGAAAAAATCTTTACTCTTGAGGCTCCAACCATTGCAATATAAGATGATTAATAAGTTCTGGACATTCATCTTGAGGACAATGTCCAATTCTATCTAAAGGAACAAATTCAATTTGAGGGGCTAATTTAGCTATTCTAGAAGCTAAACGAAAGGGAATAATCCGATCTTCTTTTCCCCAAATTAGCAGAATGGGTGAAGTTACATAAGATAAAAGTTCTTTAATAGAAGGAGAAAAGTCAGATGTGCGTGCAGAACGGACTAAAGCTAAAAAAGCTAGATCGGCATCTTGATCCTGCGGTGGAGTAGAAAAAATCTCAATTAGTTCATCTGTGACCTTATTGGGGTTAGAGTAAGCTAAACTCGTCAAACGCTGAATGATTTTGGGACTACGCAGAAAGTAGAAGAGAGGACGCAATAAGAAAGAATTAGCGACTAAGTTTTCTAGACTTCTTAAAAGAGGGAACAAAAGGGGGGGAATTTGTTTACTTCTGTCTCCTACATCAGGTATATTCAACATAATCAGTCTCCCTACTACTTCAGGATGTCTTGCAGCGACCGAAAGAGAGACTAGAGAACCGAGAGAGTTACCAACAAGGACAACGGGACAATTAATGAAAGTGCGCCAGAAGTCATAAACTTGTGCTTGCCAAAGTGAAACTTGATATGAGGTAAAGACTTTTTGGGAAGCACCAAAACCTAATAGATCTATAGCATAGACGGGTCGATTTTTAGCTAGGCTAGGTATATTGTTCCTCCAATGTCCTATAGCTGCACCAAAACCATGTATTAACAGTAAAGGAGGACATCTTTTATCTTGGTAATTGTCAGGACGATCAAAACTGTAACTTACTCGCCAACCTCGCCAAAACCAGTCTCTAGATTGCCCAATTTTTTCCTGCCATTGCCGCACTTCTACCATACTAACCTGTCTTTACAAACAGTTACATTTTAACTCAGATGAAAAAGTAGCCGCTATTGTCACCATTAAAAAGAAAATTAATAGAATAGACAACCTGTAAACATACCGATCAGAAGAATAAAGCCAATAGTCACATTTTGACGAAACATTTCACCATAAAGAACAGATGAGAGTTGAGGCGATTTTAGGCGAAAATAATGCCATCCCCAACCTACTACAGAAACTCCCCAAGTTAACCAAAAACTCCAATGAAGCCCCATCAAGACAGCTAGATAAGCTAAAAGAGCAGCAGTGAGAGTGTAAAATAGGGCAACAGCTTCAGGGACAAATTCACCAAAAAACAGAGCACTAGAATTGAGGCCTATTTTGAGATCATCTTGGCGATCAGCCATTGCATAAACAGTATCAAAACCCAAAGTCCAAAAAATAGTAGCTAACCACAAAATCAGCGTCAAGCTTTCTAATTCCCCTGTGACCGCAGTCCAACTTATTAACACAGCAAAACCCCAAGCTAAAGCGAGAATTAACTGAGGGATAGGAAAGACCCTTTTAGCGAGTGGGTAACCGATAATTACAGGAACAGCCGCTACAGAAAGCCAAAAGCTGAGAGCATTAAGATATAGAGCAAAAATAGCCCCGCAAGCTAGGGAAATGACTGTAACTACTACTCCTACCTTAATAGAAAGAGTACGTGAAGCTAAAGGGCGATTTTTGGTTCTTTCTACTAGAGGATCTATATTGCGATCCCAAAGATCATTAATAACACAGCCTGCTGCACTGGTCGCTAAACTTCCTAAAATAATCACTACTACTAAAGCTAGTGGAGGAATGCCCCCAGAAGCCAAAACTACAGCCCATAAGGCAGGTATCATTAAAATCAGTCGTCCTGCAGGTTTATCCCAACGCAATAGACGAACAATAGTCATCCAGGTAGGTTCTGCTACTGTGCTTGACTCGGGGAACATAAAGAGATTAAAAGAAGTTCTCATCTAGTCTAAGCACTTTTCGGCATAACAGCTATGATTAGAGCGCAATCTCTATATCGAGAGATTACTTTAAGTAAAATATAATAGTATAATTTACAGCAATCTTCCCTGCTTGAATCCCCACCACTCACTTAATGGACAGAACCTATTCACATGGTTAATACTTTAGAGGGATTGCAAGTTAACTCTCTCCCCACTACTTCTACTCATCCTATTTTAGCTGCGATTGATATTGGTACCAATTCTGTACATATGATCGTGGTAAGAATAGATCCTACTTTACCTGCATTTAGTATTATAGCTAGAGAAAAAGAAACTGTCAGATTAGGAGACCGTGATCCCAAAACGGGTAATCTGACTAATGAAGCAATGCAGAGAACTATGTCTGCTTTAGGAAGATGTCGGGATCTGGCTTATTCTCTAGATGCCAATTATCTAGTTGCTGTGGCTACGAGTGCCACTAGAGAAGCGCCTAATGGTAAAGATTTTCTACAGCAAATCGAAGCACAATTAGGTATTTCTGTCAACTTAATTTCTGGACAAGAAGAGGCTCGTCGAATATATCTGGGTGTTCTTTCTGGAATGGACTTCAATCAACAATCTCGTGTGATTATTGACATTGGAGGAGGATCAACTGAATTAATCTTAGCTGATAGTGATGAGTCACGCTCTTTAAGTAGTACTAAGATTGGTGCTGTACGGCTGACACAGGAGTTGATTACCACAGATCCTATCAGTGTAAAAGAACAAATTGCCCTACGTGCTTATATACAGGGAATGTTAGAAAGACCCATTGAGGAGTTAAAGTCTAAGTTAAAAGCTGGAGAAGAGGTCGGATTAATTGGTACATCAGGCACCATTGAAACCTTAGCGACCATTCATGCGATGGAAAAACTAGGCTACATTCCTAACCCTCTCAATGGGTATCAAATGAAGCGTCGTGACATTCGGGAAATGGTGCGTAACTTTGCTAGTTTATCCTGTAGTAGTAGAGCATTAATTCCAGGAGTTTCTGAACGTCGCAGCGAGATTATCTTTGCTGGATCTGTAATCTTACTCGAAGCAATGACCATGTTAGGAATAGAGACAATTACCCTCTGTGAAAGGGCTTTAAGAGAAGGGATCATTGTAGACTGGATGCTGACTCATGGTTATATCGATAGTCGTCTTCGCTATCAAAGTGAAGTGCGTAGTCGAAGTGTATTTAAAATCGCTCATAAGTATCAAACTGACTTAGATTATAGTCAAAGAGTCGCCACTTTTGCGCTGAGTCTTTTTGAACAAACTCGTGGAATACTACATTCTTTTGGAACAGCAGAAAAAGAGTTGCTTTGGGCAGCTTGTATCCTGCATAATTGTGGTGTTCATATTAGTCATTCTGCCCATCACAAGCATTCTTACTATCTCATTCGGAATGCAGAACTACTCGGCTACACAGAGATAGAATTAGAATTAATAGCTAATATTGCCCGTTATCATCGTCGTAGTAAACCTAAAAGGAAGCATGAAGCTTATAGTCAACTTTCAGAGACCCATCGACAAATAGTACGTGAATTGAGCGCTATTTTACGCATTGCTGTCGCTTTGGATCGTCGTCAAATTGGGGCGATTTCTGAGATAGACTGCAAATATGATCCCGAATATCGCACTCTTCACCTTTATCTAGTTCCTACGAATATAGAGGATGATTGTTCTTTAGAATTATGGAGTCTCAACTTTAAAAAACCAGTTTTTGAAGAGGAGTTTAAGGTTAAATTAGTCAGTACTTTGGCTAAACAACCCTTAAAAATGCTCACTAAATGAAAGTACCTATGAGATGGAGTATTCATCCTCGTTTGCTCTTTTCCATTTCAGTCGCTGGCTTAACTTCAGTGTTTCTCCCCTCCTGGTTACAATTGATGACGAGGATTCTCTGTAGTTGGAATTCAGGTATGTTCAGCTTTCTGATTCTAACTTGGGTGGTGATGCTGAACATCAGTCCGGCTATGATGCGCCGCAAGGCTAGGATGAATGACGAAAGACAATCAGTAATCCTTGTAATTATTACCACGGCGGCCTGTGCTAGTCTCTTAGCGATCGGTTATATTATGCGTGAGGCTAAAACGGCTCCTTCTAATATGCTAATACTGCATCTGGGACTTTCTATAGCAACCATTGTCGGCTCTTGGTTATTAGTACATACTATTTTTACCGTCCATTATGCACATGGTTACTACCAAGCTGACGACCAGGCACCAAATGAGAAGGAAATAGGGGGATTAGATTTTCCAGAAACCCCAGAACCTGATTACTGGGACTTTCTCTATTATTCTTTTGTCATTGGTATGACCAGTCAGGTTTCCGATGTACAGATAACTACACGTTCTATGCGGCGTTTATCTCTAATACATGGCGTACTTTCCTTTTTTTTTAATACTACAATATTAGCTATGAGCATTAATATCATTGCGGGTTTAATTAATTAAAAGTACTAGTTTTTATAATATGCAAGATTTACTCAACCTGAACACTCTAGTCAGCCTGATTTTAGGGATCAGCCTTAGTGCGGCCTGTGGGTTGCGCGTTTTTCTACCTTTTCTGATTGTCAGTATTGGTGCAGATTTGGGCTATTTAACTCTTCCAGTGGATCTACATTGGCTAGGTACTAACCAGTCTTTAATTATGCTACTAATTGCTAGTATCGTTGAAATTCTTGGCTATTATATCCCCTGGATAGATAATTTACTCGATCCAATCGCCCTACCTTTGGCCACAGCAGCAGGTACTCTAGTCACTGCTGCGACACTTCCTGCAGAGACAAATTCTCTTGTTCAGTGGACATTGGCCTTAATTGTGGGCGGCGGTTCAGCTAGTTTAATTAAAGGTACAACAAGTTTATCCAGACTTGGATCAACTGCTCTATCTGGAGGACTGACTAACTTTCTCTTGTCTACTGTGGAATGGATGGGCGCAACAATTTTGACTATTTTAGCCTTGACACTGCCGATCGTTTCAGGGGTTATCGTGTTCAGTTTTCTAGTTTTTGCCTTGGTCAAAGGGGGACAGCTTTTGAATAAACGATTAGTCACCAATTCCAACGCTAAAACTTAGGCAATGATGCCAGGGTTTCTCTGAATTTCAGTAAAGATTTCTGCTAAGATTTGGTCAGCACCTTGATTACGTAAGCGTACAGCTAGTTGAATGCCGATATTTTCTGCCTCTTCAAGAAGTCCTGTAACACTATCTTTAATCAGACGTTGACCATCTAAACTAGAGACCATCCCTGTTAAGGTTAAGAACTCATTTTCAATCTGAGTATTCACCCCGATAGGAACTTGACATCCTCCTTCTAACTCCCGTAAAAAGGCTCTTTCAGCTAAGCAACGATCTCTAGATGGTCCGTGTTCCAAGACTTTTAAAATTTCTAGAACTTCTTGATCACCTTCTCGACATTCAATCCCTAATGCGCCTTGACCTACTGCATGAAGAGATATTTCTGGGCCTATAACTTGATGAATGCGTTCAATCATGTTCAGACGTTCTAGTCCAGCAGCAGCTAAAATTAGAGCATCATATTCTCCTTGATCTAGTTTTTTCAGACGAGTATTGACATTACCTCGTACATCTTTAAAAACCAAATGAGGGTAATGATGTTTTAATTGTGCTAA